>NZ_AVOF01000030.1:0-33637 GCF_000465935.2 Pseudomonas sp. EGD-AK9 | reverse complement strand
AGGCCGGGTGGCAGGCGGCGGGGCGCGGCGCCAGCCTGCAATGGGAAAGCTTCAGTCCGCCGGCGCCGCTCGACGGCACCGGCACGGTGCGCCTGGGCTTTGCCCGCAGTCGTCAGCAGGCCGCCGGCAACACTGGCCAGAGCCTGCTGGAGCAGGCCGAGGCCAACGGCCTGCGGCCGGCCCATGGCTGCCGCCAGGGCATCTGCGCCAGTTGCACCTGCACCCTGCTCGCCGGCGCGGTGCGCGACCTGCGCAGCGGCGCGCTGTTCGCCGAGCCGGGGCAGCCCATTCGTCTATGCATCAGCGCCCCCCATGGGGATGTGGAGATCGACCTGTGAACAACCGCCCCGACCGCGAACTGAGTCCGGCCGAGCTGCAGGCCTTCGGCGCCGAACTGGACGCCCTGCGCCGGCGTACCCTGGACGATCTGGGCGAGGCGGATGCGCGCTATATTCGCCGGGTGCGCGGCGCCGTGCGCCTGTGCTGCTGGAGCGGGCGCGCGCTGCTGATGTTCGGCTGGTTTCCGCCGACCTGGCTGCTCGGCAGCCTGCTGCTGGGCCTGGGCAAGATCCTCGAGAACATGGAGCTGGGCCACAACGTCATGCACGGCCAGTACGACTGGATGAACGACCCGGAATTCGCCGGTCGCCAGTACGAGTGGGACATAGTCGGCCCGGCCGATTTCTGGCGGCACACCCATAATCACGTCCATCACAGCTACACCAATGTGCTGGGCATGGACGACGACGTCGGTTACGGCGTGGTGCGGCTGTTTCCCGAGCAGCGCTGGAAGCCTTTCTACCGCTGGCAGCCGCTGTGGGTGACGATCCAGGCGCTGCTGTTCCAGTACGCCGTGGCCATCCAGCATCTGCGCCTGGACCAGCTGCTCAAGGGCCGTATCGGCCAGGACGAGGTGCGCCCGCTGGCGCGCCGCTTCGGCGCCAAGCTTGCGCGCCAGTGGGGCAAGGACTACCTGGCGTTTCCGCTGCTGGCCTTGCTGCTCGGCGCCAATGCCCTGGCCGTGCTGGCGGGCAATCTGCTGGCCAACCTGCTGCGCAACCTGTGGACCTTCCTGGTGATCTTCTGCGGCCACTTCACCGAGCAGGCGGCGGTGTTTGCGCCGGCGGTGCTGCAGGGCGAGACGCGTGGCCACTGGTACCTGCGCCAGCTGCGCGGCTCAAGCAACCTGAGCGGCGGGCCGCTGCTGCATATTCTCACCGGCAACCTCAGCCACCAGATCGAGCACCACCTGTTCCCCGACCTGCCGGCGCGGCGCTATGCCGAACTGGCGCGCGAGGTGCGCCAGATCGCCGCGCGCTACGGCCAGCATTACAACTGCGGCAGCCTGTGGGCTCAGTTCGGAACCGTGCTGCGGCGCATCTGGATCTACCGTTTGCCCGCTGCAGGAAGGGCGTGACTCGCCATTTGCACGCGTGGCTCGCGCGAAAGGGCATAAAAAAGCCCGGCATGCGCCGGGCTTGGGGGGTGTTGCGATAGGGCTCAGGCCGTGCGCCCGCGTTGCTCGATCAGACGATCGGCGCCGCCTTCGGCCAACTGCACGCGTTGGGCGCCCGGGGTGCGCTCGTAGCCGCCTTCTACCAACTGGATGCGCTGGCTGCCGGGGGTGCGGTCGGAGCCGTCCTCGGCCAGTTGGATGCGTTGGGCGCCGGGGGTGCGCTCGTAGCCGCCTTCCACCAGCTGAATGCGCTGGCTGCCGGGGGTGCGGTCGGAGCCGTCTTCGGCCAGTTGGATACGTTGGGCGCCCGGCGTGCGCTCGGCACCGTTCTCGGCCAGCGGCGCGATGGGTTGCTGTTGCACTTGGCTGTCCTTGGCTTCGCCCACCAGAGGGAAGGGCGCGCTGCTCGGCGCGGCGAAAACGCTGGTGGTCAGCAGGCTAAGGGCCAGGGCGGCGAGGGTCAGTTGGCTTTTCATGTCGATGTCTCCGTAGGGAGTGATAAGTGACTTCGGGGCCAATTGTTCGGGACATGCGCGCAGATAAGAACTTGACTGGCCTGATAGTGACCATCGACCCTGTTGATGCAGGCTGAAAAGGCTCTGCAACGCGGCTTTCAGCTCGTGTCCAAGGCCTTGCCAGGAGGTTTTGCAGGGGGGGGCGGCGCGCGCTCGTCGGGTCGCATCCTCGGCCTGCCGCGCGTATGCTTGGCGCCCCTTGCGCGGGCCGCTTCCGGTTGACGCGATTTTCTGGAGGCAGGTGCACCCATGCTCGCGGTACAGGCGATTCTGCCGATCTTCGCCCTGATCGTTCTCGGCTATCTGTTGGGCTGGCGCCAGTGGCTCACCAGCGAGTCGGCGGCCGGCCTGGCCAATATCACCTTCAAGCTGTTCATGCCGACGCTGCTGTTCGCCGGCATCGCCAAGGCGTCGCTGGCCGAGGGCCTGTCGCCGATGCTGCTGGCCTACTACCTGCCGGTGCTGCTGGTGTTCGCCGCGGTCAACGCGCTGGCCCACTGGCGCCGCGGCACGGCGTCGCCGCTGGGGCTGGTGGCGGCCTTCTCCAACAACGTGCTGGTGGGCATTCCGCTGATCGCCAGCCTGATGGGCAACGACGGTCTGCTCTACGTCTTCGCCATCCTGGTGTTCCACAGCCTTACGCTGTTTTCCCTGCACAGCTTCTACGCCGCCTTTGGCAGTCAGGAGCGGGTCGACGGCCGCGCGCTGCTGAATAACCTGGCCAACCCGATGATCATCGGCCTGGCGCTCGGCGCCTTGCTCAACCTGTCCGGGCTGGTGGTGCCGGAGAGCCTGTGGCGGGCGGTGACCTGGCTGGGCCAGGCCGCCTTGCCCTGCGCGCTGATCGTGCTCGGCGCCAGCCTGTCGCGCTACCGCCTGCGCCCCACCGGCGAGGCCTGGGGCGTGGCGCTGGCCAAGCTGGCGCTGTTCCCGGCGCTGGTCTGGTGGCTCAGCGGCCAGCTGCCGGGGCTGAACGACACGGCGCGCACGGTGCTGGTGCTGCTCGCCGCCTGCCCCAGCGGGGTCAACGTGATGGCCTTTGCCCGCAACGCCGAGGACAGCCGCAGCGTCAGCGCGGCGATTTCGCTGTCGACCCTGCTGGCGGCGATCAGCTTGCCGCTGTGGATGCTGGCGGTGGGCTTCTGATAACCGGCGGCTGTGTGCCGATCATGGCCAGATGCCCCTGGAATAGGCCCGCTGCGCACCGCCTCGGTGCTCGCCGCCTTCCTGGCGCGCTGCGGCTCTAGCCCGGTAGTTTTCAAGCCGTTGATTTTGTTCGGGGAAGGGCGCGGCCAGGGTGGCTGGCGCGTTTCCTGCTATGGCCAGGCGGGGCGGTTGGCTTTGGCGAATCTTCGTCTAGGCTGACGAGATAACGAACAAAAAAGCAGGAAACTGCATGCGCAAGGGCATTCGAGCTTTCGTCCGGGTCGTGGACGCATTCAACCGGAGGGTCGGGCGTTTCGCCATGTACCTGATCTTCGCCATGCTGGCGGTGCTGCTGTATTCCTCGATCAGCAAGACCTTCTTCACCCCCTCGATCTGGACCCTGGAAAGCGCCCAGTTCCTCATGGTCGCCTACTTCCTGCTCGGCGGCGCCTACTCGATGCAGCTCGACGCCCACGTGCGCATGGACCTGGCCTACAGCCACTGGTCGCCACGCACCCGCGCCGTGGTCGATGCGATCACCGTGTTCATGCTGATCTTCTACCTGGTGCTGCTGCTGATCGGCGGCATCTCCTCCACCGAATACGCCCTGGAATACCAGGAAACCAGCTACTCGGCCTGGTCGCCCTATATGGCGCCGATCAAGATCGTCATGTGCTTCGGCATCGCCCTGATGCTGCTGCAGGCCATCGCCACCTTCTTCAAGGACCTCTACGCGGCCCGCGGGGAGACGCTGTGATGAGCTACGAGCTGATCGCACTGCTGATGTTCTCCTCGATGATGCTGCTGCTGCTCACCGGCAAGCGCGTGTTCGGCGCCATCGGCTTCGTCGCCGCCGCCGCCGCGCTGCTGCTGTGGGGCGACGGCGGCTCGGAGATGGCCTTCAGCGCGGCGATGAAACTGATGAAGTGGTACCCGCTGCTGACCCTGCCGATGTTCGTGTTCATGGGCTACATGCTCTCCGAGTCCGGCCTGGCCGAAGACCTGTACAAGATGTTCCACGTGTGGATGGGGCCGCTGCCGGGCGGGCTGGCCATCGGCACCATCGGCCTGATGGTGGTGATCTCGGCGATGAACGGGCTGAGCGTGGCCGGCATGGCCATCGGCGCCAGCATCGCCCTGCCCGAGCTGCTGCGCCGCGGCTACGACAAGATCATGGTCACCGGGGTGATCCAGGCCGGCAGCTCGCTGGGCATCCTCATTCCGCCCAGCGTGGTGCTGGTGCTGTACGGCATGATCGCCCGGCAGCCGGTCGGCCAGCTGTGGCTGGCCGGGGCCATTCCCGGCCTGCTGATGGCGTGCCTGTTCGTGCTCTATATCGTCGTGCGCTGCCGTCTGCAGCCACAGCTCGGCCCGCCCCTGGCCGAGGCCGAGCGGCTGCAGGTCAGCCGCCGGGAAAAGCTGCTGCTGCTGCGCGCCGGGCTGGCGCCGCTGTTCATCTTCTTCGCCATGACCGGGCTGTTCCTGCTGGGCTACACCAGCCTGGTGGAAAGCTCCGCGGTGGGCGCCGCCGCGGCCATGCTGATGGCGCTGGTCAAGCGCCGGCTGAACCGCCAGGTGCTGGAGGAGACGCTGCGCAAGACCCTGGCCATCAGCTGCATGTTCATGTGGATCATCCTCGCTGCGCTGTGTTTCGGCGCGGTGTTCGACGGCCTCGGTGCGGTGCGGGCGATCGAGACCTTCTTCGTCGACAGCCTGCACCTGGGGCCCTGGCAGATCCTCATCATGATGCAGCTGTCGTTCATCATCATGGGCATGTTCCTCGACGACACTGCCATGCTGGTCATAGTCGCACCGCTCTACATTCCGCTGGTCGGCGCGCTGGGCTTCGACCTGGTGTGGTACGGCGTGCTCTACACCATCACCTGCCAGATCGCCTACATGACTCCGCCGTTCGGCTACAACCTGTTCCTCATGCGCGCCATGGCCCCGCCCGAGGTGAGCCTGCGCGACATCTACGTCTCGGTCACCCCCTTCGTGCTGGTGATGGTCCTGACCCTGATCCTGGTGATGGTTTTCCCGCAGCTGGCGCTGTGGTTGCCGCAGCTGCACTACGGCGGCTGAGCTTCGGAAATCGGCGCGCCTGGCGCGCCAGCAGTCGAGCCGGCGCCTGCCGGTCACTGGCAAGGCCGCTGCGGCTGCGGCGGTAATGAGCGGTTGTATTGCATCTGCATCGACACTATTGGAGAGAACAGCATGAGTACGAGACGCGATTTCCTGAAAACCGCCGCGGTCGGCACCGCCGCCCTGGGTTCGGCGCACATCTACGCGCAGGAGCCGAAGAAGATCACCTGGCGCCTGCAGACCTACGCTGGCCCGGCGCTGGCCGAGCACGTGATCAAGCCGTCGATCGACGCCTTCAACAAGGCCGCCAACGGCCAGATGGAGATCCAGCTGTACTTCGCCGACCAGCTGGTACCCACCGGCGAGCTGTTCCGCGCCATGCAGCGTGGCACCATCGACGCGGTGCAGAGCGACGACGACTCCATCGCCGCGCCGGTGGACGTCTCGGTGTTCGGCGGCTACTTCCCCTTCGCCACCCGCTACAGCCTCGACGTGCCGGTGCTGTTCGAGCAGTACGGCCTCAACGACATCTGGGCCGAGGCCTACGGCGAGGTCAAGGGCGTCACCTGGCTCGGCGCCGGCGCCTGGGACCCCTGCCACTTCGCCACGGTGCAGCCGATCACCAAGCTCGACGACCTCAAGGGCAAGCGCATCTTCACCTTCCCCACCGCCGGCAAGTTCCTCGCCCGCTTCGGCGTGATCCCGGTGACCCTGCCCTGGGAAGACGTCGAGGTGGCGGTGCAGACCGGTGAGCTGGACGGCATCGCCTGGTCCGGCATCACCGAGGACTACACCGTCGGCTGGGCCAACGTCACCAAGTACTTCCTCACCAACAACATCTCCGGTGCCTGGATCGGTTCCTACTTCGCCAACTCGGACAAGTGGGCCGAGGTGCCCGAACACCTCAAGACCCTGTTCAAGCTGTGCATGGACAGCTCCAACTACTACCGTCAGCACTGGTACTGGGGCGGCGAGGCGCAGCTGCGCGTGGAGGGCGGCAAGCTGCAGCTGACCTCCATCCCGGCCGAGGAGTGGGCCACGGTGGAGGCCGAGGCGCTGAAGTTCTGGGACGAGATCGCCAAGACCAGCCCGCGCTGCGCCAAGGTGGTGGACATCTTCAAGAAGTACAATGCGCTGATGGCCAAGGCGGGAGCGCCTTATCGCGGTTGAATCCGGCGGCTGTCAGGTGAGGCCATGCGCCCGTACCGCGAGGTACGGGCGCGGTTTTTTATGGCGCCGCCCGCTGCCCTGTGTAGGTGTCGCGGGGTCGCCCACGAACCGCAGTCGCCGCAAGGTCATCGCCAGTCGTCCTGAGGCCCTTGCGCCGCCCCCCGCAGATTTTTCCCGCCCCAGCCCTGCCAGCCCGGCAATCCTGTACCACACTCAATGGGCCTGAAACGGACGCTGTGAGAGGCGTCGCGCTGTGCCCATGCGCCGCCGGCCTAGGCGGTCATGGCTGCCCAGCCGCTCGCCCAACCCGCCCGCCATAACAACAAGACACAGGGGTTAGCATGTTCAAACCACGGGATGTAAAGACCCTGGGCGATGCCCGGCGCATCGTCGAGGAGCGTGGCCTGAGCCACGTGAAAGTCGGTCTGTTCGACAACGATGGGGTGATGCGCGGCAAGTACATGAGCCGCAGCAAGTTCTTCTCCGCCCTGGAGCACGGCTTCGCCTTCTGCGACGTGGTGCTCGGCTGGGACGTCAAGGACCAGCTCTACGACAACGCCCAGTACACCGGCTGGCACACCGGTTACCCCGACGCGCCGGTGCGCATCCTGCCGCACACCTGCCGTGAGATTCCCTTCGAGAACGGCATGCTGCTGTTTCTCGCCGAATTCGACCAGCAGGCCGAGGCGGTGTGCCCGCGCGGCACCCTGCGGCGGGTGGTCGAGCGCTGCCAGGGCATGGGCTTCGAGCCCTATGCGGCGCTGGAGTACGAGTTCTTCATGTTCGACGAGACGCCGGAGTCGGCGCGGGCCAAGGGCTTTCGCGACCTCAAGCCGTTCACCCCGGACTGGTTCGGCTACTCGATGATCCGTAACTCGGTGCATGCCGAGCTCTACCACCAGATCCTCGAGATGGGCGAGAGCATGGATTTTCCCATCGAGGGCCTGCACACCGAGACCGGTCCCGGCGTGCTGGAAGCTGCCATCGCCTATGACCGCGCCGAGGCGGCGGCGGACAAGGGCGCGCTGTTCAAGACCTTCATGAAGGTGCTGGCCCAGCGCAACGGCCTGATGGCCACCTTCATGGCCAAGTGGTCGGGCAAGTACCCGGGGCAGAGCGGGCATATCCACGTCTCGCTGCGCGACCGCGCGACCGACAAATCGGCCTTCTACGACCCCAGCCAGGCGCACAACATGAGCAAGCTGCAGCGGCATTTCCTCGCCGGCCAGCAGCGCCTGATGCCGGAATTCCTGTGCATGGTGGCGCCGACCCTGAACAGCTACCGGCGTCTGATTCCCGGGTTCTGGGCGCCCACCGACGCCACCTGGGGCGTGGAGAACCGCACCGCGGCGCTGCGGGTGATACCCGGCAGCGACAAGTCGCAGCGCCAGGAGTACCGCCTCGGCGCCGCTGACGGCAACCCCTTCCTGGCGCTGTCGGTGGCCATCGGCTCGGGGCTTTACGGGATCATGCAGGAGTGGGAGCCGACCGCGCCGGTCAGCGGCAACGCCTATGCGGTCAAGCATCCCGAGGAGCTGGCGCTGCCGCGCACCCTGTGGGATGCGGCGCAGCGCCTGAAGGCCTCGCAGGCCGCGCGCGAGCTGTTCGGCGACGCCTTCGTCGAGCACTTCGCCGCCAGCCGCGAATGGGAAGAGCGCGAGTACCGCCGCCATGTCAGCGACTGGGAGCTGGATCGCTACTTCGAAATCATCTGATACCCCATTCCCCTAGCCTGGATGCAATCCGGGGCGCTGTTGCCGAGTGTCCCCGGCATGCATCCAGGCCACGCGGGCAGGTTTCTGGAGCACCTTATGAGCAAGCTGCAATGCATTTCTCCCATCGACGGCTCGGTCTACGTCGAGCGTCGTCTGGCCTCCAACCCCGAGATCCAGGCCGCGCTGGCCCGGGCCGAGCTGGCGCAGCAGACCTGGAAACGCACGCCGCTGAGTGAGCGCATCGCCATCGGCCGGCGCGCCATCGCCGCCTTCGCCGCACGCGAGGCGCAGCTGGCCGAGGAACTGTGCTGGATGATGGGGCGGCCGATCCGTTACGCCGCCGGCGAGATCCGCGGTTTCGTCGAGCGCGCCAGCCATATGGCCGATATCGCCGAGGGCTCGCTGGCCGACATTCGCCTGCCGGACAAGCCCGGCTTCACCCGCTTTATCCGCCGCGAGCCGCTGGGCGTGGCGCTGGTCATCGCACCCTGGAACTACCCCTACCTGACCGCGGTGAATGCGGTGCTGCCAGCGCTGCTGGCGGGCAACGCGGTGCTGCTCAAGCATTCGGCGCAGACCCCGCTGTGCGCCGAGCGCATGGTCGAGGCCTTCGCCGAGGCCGGCCTGCCCGAAGGCGTGTTCCAGTACCTGCACCTGAGCCACGGTGACACCGAGGCGCTGATCCAGGCGCCGAGCATCGCCCATGTCGCCTTCACCGGCTCGGTGCCGGGCGGGGCCATGGTCGAGCGGGCGGCGGCCGGGCGCTTTATCAGCGTCGGCCTGGAGCTGGGCGGCAAGGATCCGGCCTATGTGCGCGCCGACGCCGACCTGCAGCACGCGGTGGAAACCGCCATCGACGGCGCCTTCTTCAACTCCGGCCAGTCGTGCTGCGGCATCGAGCGCATCTACGTGCACGAGTCGCTGTACGACGCCTTCGTCGAGCAGGCGGTGGCGCTGGTGCGCCAGTACAAGCTGGGGCGCTCGGACGACCCGGAAACCACCCTCGGTCCGCTGGTGCGCAGCGACGCCGCCGACTTCGTCCGCGGCCAGATCGCCGAGGCGGTCGAGCAGGGCGCCAGGGCGCATATCGACCCGGCCGAGTTTCCCCTGGATGCGTCAGGCACGCCCTACCTGGCGCCGCAGGTGCTGACCGGGGTGCACCACGGCATGCGGGTGATGACCGAGGAATCCTTCGGCCCGGTGGTGGGCATCCAGAAGGTCGCCAGCGACGAGGAGGCGCTGGCGCTGATGAACGACAGCGAGTTCGGCCTGACCGCGGCGATCTTCAGCCGCGACGTCGATGCTGCCATGGCCCTGGCCGATCGGGTGGAGGCCGGCACGGTGTTTCTCAACCGCTGCGACTACCTCGACCCCGGCCTGGCCTGGACCGGGGTGAAGCACTCCGGGCGCGGCTGCACCCTGTCGCAGGTCGGCTACGAGCAGCTGACCCGGCCGAAATCCTTCCACTTCAAGACTCAGCTGTGAGGCGCGCCATGGACCTGAATCGATACCGCATGAACTGGAACTACCCCACCGCGATACGCGTCGGCGTCGGCCGCATCAGCGAGCTGGCCGAGTCCTGCCGCCAGCTCGGCATGCGCGCGCCGCTGCTGTGCACCGACCCCGGCCTGGCCGCGCTGCCGATGATCGACGCGGCGCTGCGCCAGTGCCGCGACGCCGGGCTGAAGGCCGGACTGTTCTCGGCGATCAAGGGCAACCCCACCGGTGGCAACGTGATGGACGGCGTGGCCGCCTTCAAGGCCGGCGGGCATGACGGGGTGATCGCTTTCGGCGGCGGCTCGGCGCTGGATGCCGGCAAGGCCATCGCCCTGATGGTCGGCCAGGCTCGTCCGCTGTGGGACTTCGAGGACGTCGGCGACAACGCCAGCCGGGTCAATGTCGCCGGCATGGCGCCGGTGGTGGCGGTGCCGACCACCGCCGGCACCGGCTCGGAAGTCGGCCGCGCCTCGGTGATCACCGATGACGCGGCGCATATCAAGCGCATCATCTTCCACGCGCGGATGCTACCGGCGCTGGTGATTCTCGACCCGGAACTGACGGTCGGCCTACCGGCGAAGATCACTGCCGCCACCGGCATGGACGCGCTGTCGCACAGCCTGGAGGCGTTCTGCTCGCCGCTGTTTCATCCCATGGCCGAGGGCATCGCGCTGGAAGGCATGCGCCTGGTGCAGCAGTACCTGCCGCGGGCGGTCAGTCAGGGCACCGACGTCGAGGCGCGGCTGCAGATGCTGGTGGCCTCGAGCATGGGCGCCACCGCCTTCCAGCGTGGTCTCGGTGCCATGCACGCTCTGGCGCATCCGCTGGGGGCGCTGTACGACGCCCACCACGGCCTGCTCAACGCGGTGCTGATGCCCTACGTGCTGGTGGCCAATCGCGGCGCCATCGAGGCGCAGATGGAGAAGCTGGCGCGCTACCTGGCGCTGCCGGGCAGCGGCTTCGACGCCGTGCTGGACTGGGTGCTGGCGCTGCGCAGCGAGGTGGGCATCGCCCACAGCCTGGGCGAGATCGGCATCGACGACGCGCGCATCGAGCAGGTCGGGCGCATGGCCGAGGTCGATCCCTCGGCCGGCACCAACCCCATCGCCTTCAGCGCCGCGCAGTACGCCGCGTTGTTCGAGAAGGCGCTGCGCGGGGTGTTGTAGGCGATTACTGGTCGGCGGCGTCCAGTTGCTCTTGCAGGCGCTGCTGGGCCTGCTGATTGACCTGGTCGATCTGCTGCTTGAGTTGTTCCATCTGCTGCTGCTTTTGCGCCGCGTTCTGCGCCTGCAGGGTGGCGGTGGTGGCAGTCTCGGCACCGCCGCAAGCGACGAGCAGCAGGGGGCTGAGCAACAGGGCGAGGCGGATCGGGCGCATGGTATCTCCGGAGAAAGAGTGGGCCGCGGGATAGGCGCGATTAGCGCCCTCTCCCATTTATGGGAGAGGGCTGGGGAGAGGGCAAGCCCTGTGGCTTATTCCCCCGCCTGCGCCGCCTTCAAGGCCTCCAGCGCCGGCGCGGCGTAGATGCCCACTTCCACCGCCAGCTCCATCACCCGCGGCAGGTCGCTGGCGTACACCAGCACCGCCTGCAGCTCGTCGTCCAGCGGTTCGCTGAAGTCCACCAGCACATAGCCGCCGGTTTCCGGCGACAGTGCCGAGAGCTGCACCTGGATGCGATTGAGCGCGGTAAGCGGTTCGGTCTTGGCCAGTTGCTTGGCCTTGAGCACGAACGGCACCTGCGGGCCGAAGGACTCGGTGATCTGCTGGAACAGCTCCTGGTAGCTGTCGGCCTGGAACAGCACGGTATCCGGCAGGCTGCCGACCACCACCCATTCGCCCAGCGGGATGGGGAAGTCGTCGTCGTAGTTGACGTCGGGGTTGGCGGCGAGGAAGGTGGCCGGGTCGGCATAGGCCTGCGCCGCTTCGTCGGCGATGCGGGCGATCTCGTCCTCGGGCAGGCAGCCGGAGCTTATCTTGGCGATCAGTTCTTCCAGCTGGGCTTTCATCGGGGCATTCCTGTTGGGGGGCGAAGGCGCGCAGGATAAGGCAAAGCGCGCCGGGCTAGAAGTAAGCCAGGAGGCGGCCGAGGCTCATCACCAGTAGCCAGGCCAGCAGCGACAGCGCAGCCTGCAGCCGACCGAGCAGCGGTGCGCGCCCGTCCCAGTCGCTCAGCCGGGCGCTCCACAGATGCCGAAACAACAGGGCGTTGCCGATACCCAGGGCGATCAGCAGCAGCTTGAACTGCAGCAGGCGGTTGCCGAGCAGTGGCCCGGCGTCGGCGGCGAACAGGCAGAAGCCGCTGCCCAGCAACAACAGCAGGCCGGCCACCGCCAGCGGCGTCAGCGCGCGCGACACCGCCGCCAGCGGGAAACCGCGACCGGCACCGAGCAGGCGTGCATCGAGCAGCAGCATGCTGCCGAGCAACAGCACCAGGCCGAGCAGATGCAGCAGGTTGAGCGCCGGGTAGAGCAGCGTCGAGCCGCGCATCTGCTCGCCCAGGGCCGAGGCCTCCAGCCAGGCGGCCCAGGCGGTCAGCACGTCCATCTAGCGCAGTTCGATGGTGCGGCCGTCGACGATGATGCGCTCGGCGCGGATCTCCGCGGTGCCGTCCTTGCGCGGGTAGCCGACTATGGTCACGGTCTTGCCCGCAGTCAGGTCGGCTTCCTGCAGGCCGCGGGCCTGCAGGCGGCTGAGCGGGGCGAGGATCACCAGCCAGCTGCGCCCGTCGTGCTCGATGCTCACGTCGGCGTGGGGGTTGCGGTAGTGGACCTGTTGCAGCGGCACTTCCAGGGTCAGGGTCCGATCGGCGTCGTAGGAGCTCCAGCCGTGGTGGGCCTGGGCGAGGGCGCCGGCCAGCAGCAGGCCGAGCGCGGTGGCGAGGAGCAGCAGTTTCTTCAGCATGGCGGTCACCCGGTGTGGCTGTTGAACACCGGGTAAACCTAGACCCTGCAGCCCGCGCCGCGGCGGGTGGGCAGCATTTGGAAACAGAATCGGCCGGCCCCCGGTAGATTGTCGCTGCGCGCCGTGAAGCCCAACGGCGGGCCGGCGGACGACCTCGTTGGGCTTCGTCGCGGGCTCCTCAGCCCAACCTTCGGTCTCCGGACGCAACGCGCCTTAGCCGTAGCGCTTCTTCGCCTCGATGGCCAGGCCGCTGCCGATGCTGCCGAAGGTGTTGCCTTCCACGCTGCGCGCATTGGGCAGCATGGCCGCCACGCTCTGGCGCAGCGCCGGCACGCCGCTGGATCCACCGGTGAAGAACAGCGTGTCGACCTGCTCTGCGGCGATACCGGCATCGGCGAGCAGCTGGCCGAGGCTGGCGCGGATACGTTCCAGCAGCGGCTCGATGGCCTCTTCGAACAGCGGCCGGCTCAGTTCGGCGACCAGCCCCGGCTCCACGCGCGACAGGTCGATGGCGCGCGCGTCCTGCTCGCTCAGGGCGATCTTGCTGTCTTCCACCTGCATCGCCAGCCAGTGCCCGGCGCGTTGTTCGATCAGGCCGAACAGGCGGTCGATGCCGGTGGCGTCGACTATGTCGTAGCGCATGTTCTGCAGCGCCAGCTGGGTCTTCTGCGCGTACAGCGCGTTGATGGTGTGCCAGGTGGCCAGATTGAGGTGGTAGCTGGTGGGCATGAAGGCGTCGCTCTTCATCCGGCTGCCGTAGCCGAACAGCGGCATCACCCCGGCCAACGACAGCTGCTTGTCGAAATCGGTACCGCCGATATGCACGCCGCCGGTGGCGAGGATGTCGTCCTGGCGCTCGGCCAGCTGGTGGCGCTCGGGGGCCAGGCGCACCAGGGAGAAGTCCGAGGTGCCGCCGCCGATGTCGACGATCAGCACCAGCTCCTCGCGGTCCAGGTTCGACTCGTAGTCGAAGGCCGCGGCGATCGGCTCGTACTGGAACGACACTTCCTTGAAGCCGAGCTGGTGCGCCACCGCCACCAGGGTGTTCTGCGCCTCCTGGTCGGCTTGCGCGTCGTCGTCGACGAAGAACACCGGGCGGCCCAGCACCACCTCGTCGAAGCTGCGCTCGGCCAGGCGCTCGGCGCGGCTCTTCAGCTCGCCGATAAAGAAGCCGAGCAGCGCCTTGAACGGCAGCGCGCTGCCCAGCACCGTGGTCTCGCTCTTCAGCAGCTTGGAGCCCAGCAGGCTCTTCAGCGAGCGCATCAGGCGGCCTTCGTAGCCCTCCAGGTACTCGTGCAGGGCCTGGCGGCCGTAGACCGGGCGGCGTTCCTCGGTGTTGAAGAAGATCACCGAGGGCAGGGTGATCTTGCCGTCTTCCAGCACCAGCAGGCTGTCCTGGCCGGGTCGCAGCCAGCCGACGGTGGAGTTGGAGGTGCCGAAGTCGATGCCGCAGGCGCGGGCGGGGGTGGAGAAGGGCATGGTGCGGACAGCCTGAGAAAACGGCCGCGCATTCTAGGGCAGGTCGTGCGGGCGTGCAGCACCGGGTATCAGTTTTCCGGGGATTTGCGATTACCGCACCGGGGTTCGATAATCGCCAGGCACTGTCGACCGCCCCGGAGGTTCCATGAGCGATACCCGTCCGCCCCTGTCCAGCCTGGCGCCGCCGCCCTACGTGTCGCCGGCCAAGCGCATCGAGGAGTTCGCCGGCGATCCCAATTTCATGACCTCCCTGGCCCGCGGCCTGGCGGTGATCAACGCCTTTCAGGAGCGCAAGCGCCACCTGACCATCGCCCAGATCAGCCACCGCACCGAGATTCCCCGCGCCGCGGTGCGCCGCTGCCTCTACAGCCTGATGAAGCTGGGCTACGTCACCACCGACGGGCGTACCTATTCGCTGCTGCCCAAGGTGCTGACCCTGGGTCACGCCTACCTGTCGTCGACGCCGCTGGCGGTGTCCGCCCAGCCCTATCTCGACCGTTTGAGCGAGCAGCTGCACGAGGCCTGCAACCTGGCCACCCTGGAAGGCGAGCAGGTGCTCTACATCGCCCGCTCGGCGATTCCGCAGCGGCTGATCTCGGTGGATCTCAGCGTCGGCAGCCGCCTGCCGGCCTACTGCACCTCCATGGGTCGCATCCTGCTCGCCGCGCTGGACGACGACCAGTTGCAGGACTACCTGGCCCACGCCGAGCTGCAGCCCAAGACCAGTCGCACCCTGCACACCCCCGAGGCGCTGTGGGAGTGCCTGCAGCGCGTGCGCCACCAGGGCTGGTGCATCGTCGACCAGGAGCTGGAGCAGGGCCTGCGCTCGCTGGCGGTGCCGGTGTACGACTCCGCCGGCCACGTGCTGGCGGCGATGAACGTCAGCACCCACGCCGGCCGCGTGCCGATCAGCGAGCTGGAAAAGCGCTACCTGCCGCTGATGCTCAGCGCCAGCCGCGACCTCAGCAGCCAGCTGTTTCGGCCTTCTTGAGCAGATCCTAGGGGGGATGACGCTTTTTACATCCACCAGGACGGTGGATCGATAAAGGGCGATCCACCCTAGGAGATCCTGCCTGATCCAGACGAAAGCGGGCGGTAATCGCCCGCCGCGATATTCGCCCAAGGTCCGATTGCCTAAGCTCGTCAGGCCGCTAACCTGTGCCGGTCAACCGTTGATCGGTTCGTGATCAGCGGCGGGCCATTTGCCTGTATCTATGGTTCGAGCGAGGAGGGCAGCCTTGGCCCGTCAGCACTCGCCATTTGATAACAATAAGAGCGCCCTGAGTTATGGACTGTCGTCTGCTCAACGAGAAGAGTCGGCTGTTCGCCAATGCCGACCCCTATGCGGTATCCGACTACGTCAACCAGCATGTCGGCTCGCATTGCATTCGCCTGCCCAACAGCGGCCGCCCGGCCGCCAGCCTCAGCCACCGCAGCTTCGCCAGCCTCGATCTGTGCCGTATCAGCTACGGCGGCAGCGTGCGCGTCACCTCACCGGCGCTGGAAACCATCTATCACCTGCAGATGCTGCTGCAGGGCCACTGCCTGTGGCGCGGCCACGGCCAGGAACACTACTTCACCCCCGGCGAACTGCTGCTGATCAACCCCGACGATCCGGTCGACCTGACCTATTCCGACGACTGCGAGAAGTTCATCGTCAAGCTGCCGAGCCAGCTGATCGAGCGCGCCTGCAGCGACAACCACTGGCAGCGTCCGGCCGACGGCGTGCGCTTCGCCTCGCGCCACCAGCTGCAGCAGCTCGAAGGCTTCACCAACCTGCTCGGCCTGGTCTGCGACGAGGCCGAGAGCGAGCAGTCGCTGCCCTCGGTGCAGGAGCACTACACGCGGATCATCGCCAGCAAGCTGCTCGGCCTGCTCGGCAACAACGTCAGCCGCGCGGAGCTGGCCGAGAGCAACCCCTCGTTCGAGCGCCTGGTGCAATTCATCGACGACAACCTCAAGCAGGACATCAGCCTCGAGCAACTGGCCCAGCTCGCCCATATCAGCCCGCGCTCGCTCTACGCGCTGTTCGACAAGCACCTGGGTACCACGCCCAAGCACTATATCCGCCAGCGCAAGCTGGAGCGGGTGCACGCCTGCCTCAGCGACCCCTCGGCCAAGGTGCGCAATATCACCGAGGTGGCGCTGGATTACGGCTTCCTCCACCTCGGCCGCTTCTCCGAGAGCTACAAGAGCGCCTTCGGCGAGCTGCCCTCCGATACCCTGCGTCGCCGCGAGTCCTGATCCCACGCATTTTCGATGCGCACGGCGCACCCTACGAGCGGGTAGCTTGTCCACCGATCAAACACGCGCCGTATCTCTTCCGGTTGGCTACAGGTGGAAAACGCTTCGCGGTTTTCCACCCTACGTTTTCCACCTTCCGAGTTTCTGCCCAGGCCACGGCTGACGCGGCTTCTACGACCTTGGTCGCACCCTGCAGAAAACGGATAAAGGTCCTGCACTAACTGGATATTGTCGGACAATCAGGCGGCATAGCCTTGGAACCGTTGAAACAATAACAACGGAGCCATGGCCATGAACCTGGGACTCGACTACCTCAATAGCCTGCTTGAAGAAGACAGGGACAAGGGCATTTTCCGCTGCAAGCGCGAGATGTTCACCGACCCCCGGTTGTTCGACCTGGAGATGCAGCACATCTTCGAGGGCAACTGGCTGTACCTGGCCCACGAGAGCCAGATCCCCAACGTCAACGACTACTACACCACCCACATGGGGCGCCAGCCGATCTTCATCGCGCGCAACAAGGAGGGTGAGCTCAACGCCTTCATCAACGCCTGCAGCCACCGCGGCGCCATGCTGTGCCGCTTCAAGAGCGGCAACAAGGCCAGCTACACCTGCCCCTTCCACGGCTGGACCTTCAACAACAGCGGCAAGCTGCTCAAGGTCAAGGACCCCAAGGAAGCCGGCTACCCCGACAGCTTCAACTGCGACGGCTCCCACGACCTGAAGAAGGTCGCCCGCTTCGAGTCCTACCGCGGCTTCCTGTTCGGCAGCCTGCGCGAGGACGTGGCGCCGCTCGAGGACTTCCTCGGCGAGTCGAAGAAGATCATCGACATGATCTGCGACCAGTCCAGCGAAGGCCTGGAAGTGCTGCGCGGCTCCAGCACCTATGTCTACGAGGGCAACTGGAAACTGCAGGCGGAAAACGGTGCCGACGGCTACCACGTCACCGCCGTGCACTGGAACTACGCCGCCACCCAGCAGCAGCGCAAGCTGAAAGAGGCCGGCGACGACATCCGCGCCATGAGCGCCGGCGGCTGGGGCAAGAAGGGCGGCGGTTTCTACTCCTTCGAGAACGGCCACCTGCTGCTCTGGACCCGCTGGGACAACCCGGAAGATCGCCCGCTGTTCGCCGACCGCGAGCGCCTCGCCGCCGAGTTCGGCGAAGCCCGCGCCGACTGGATGATCGGCCACTCGCGCAACCTCTGCCTGTACCCCAACCTGTACCTGATGGACCAGTTCGGCTCGCAGCTGCGCATCGCCCGGCCGCTGTCGGTGGACAAGACCGAGGTGACCATCTACTGCATCGCGCCCAAGGGCGAGAGTGCCGAGGCGCGTGCGCGGCGCATCCGTCAGTACGAGGACTTCTTCAACGTCTCCGGCATGGCCACCCCCGATGACCTGGAAGAGTTCCGCGCCTGCCAGCAGGGCTTCGCCGGCCGCGCCATGCAGTGGAACGACATGTCCCGCGGCGCCCAGCACTGGATCGACGGCGCCGACGACTCGGCCCGGGAGATCGACCTGCAGCCGCTGATGAGCGGCGCGCGTACTGAGGACGAGGGGCTGTTTGTGCTGCAGCACCACTACTGGCAGCAGCAGATGATCCAGGCGCTGCAAGAGCAGCAAGAGCAACTGATCCACGTGGAGGGTGCGTAAATGAGCCTTTCCTATGACGCCGTGCGCGACTTCCTCTACCGCGAGGCGCGCTACCTGGACGACAAGCAGTGGGACCAGTGGCTGGAGCTGTACGCGCCGGATGCCGAGTTCTGGATGCCGGCCTGGGACGATGCCGACCAGCTGGTGGAAAACCCGCAGACCGAGATTTCGCTGATCTGGTACGGCAACCGCAGCGGCCTGGAGGACCGGGTGTTCCGCATCCGCACCGAGCGCTCCAGCGCCACCATTCCGGATACCCGCACCTCGCACAACATCAACAATATCGAGATCGTCGAGCAGGGCGATGGGCTGACCAAGGTGCGCTTCAACTGGCACACCCTGAGCTTTCGCTACAAGACCGTCGATCACTTCTACGGCACCAGCTTCTACACCCTGGATACCCGCGGCGAGAACCCGCTGATCAAGGCCAAGAAGGTAGTGCTGAAGAACGATTACGTCAGACAGATCATCGACGTCTACCACATCTGATTCCGCTGCAGCGCTGCCGGCGGGAGCCCTCGGCTCCCGTCACGGGACCCTGCACGCCGCCAACCGCATAGCGAGGTGCGCCATGAGCCACAAGATCGCACTGAATTTCGAAGACGGGGTCACCCGCTTTATCGACGCCAACCTGGGTGAGACGGTGGCCGACGCCGCCTATCGCCAGGGCATCAATATCCCGCTGGACTGCCGCGATGGCGCCTGCGGCGCCTGCAAGTGCTTCGCCGAAGCCGGCCAGTACGACCTCGGCGAGGAATACATCGACGACGCCCTGAGCCAGGCCGAGGCCGAGCAGGGCTATGTGCTGACCTGCCAGATGCGCGCCGAGAGCGACTGCGTGATCCGCGTGCCGGCCTCCTCGCAGCTGTGCAAGACCCAGCAGGCCAGCTTCGAGGCGGCCATCAGCGCGGTGCGCAAGCTCTCCGACAGCACCATCGCCCTGTCGGTCAAGGGCGAGGCGCTGAGCCAACTGGCCTTCCTGCCGGGGCAGTACGTCAACCTGCAGGTGCCGGGCAGCGAGCAGACCCGTGCCTACTCCTTCAGCAGCCTGCAGAAGGACGGCGAGGTCAGCTTTCTGATCCGCAACGTGCCGGGCGGGCTGATGAGCAGCTTCCTGAGCAACCTGGCCAAGGCCGGCGACAGCATCAGCTTGGCCGGCCCGCTGGGTAGCTTCTACCTGCGCGAGATCAAGCGCCCGCTGCTGCTGCTGGCCGGCGGTACGGGCCTGGCGCCCTTCACCGCGATGCTGGAGAAGATCGCCGCCGAAGGCTGCGCGCACCCGCTGCACCTGATCTACGGCGTGACCCACGACCATGACCTGGTCGAGCTGGACAAGCTGGAAGCCTTCGCCGCGCGCATCCCCGGATTCACCTTCAGCGCCTGCGTGGCCAGCCCCGAGAGCAGCTACCCGCACAAGGGCTACGTCACCCAGCACATCGAACCCAAGCACCTCAACGACGGCGAGGTGGACATCTACCTGTGCGGCCCGCCGCCGATGGTCGAGGCGGTCAGCGCCTATATCCGCGAGCAGGGCATCGCCCCGGCCAATTTCTATTACGAGAAATTTGCCGCCAGCGCCTGATTGCTCCTTGGCTCCGCCGCCACGGCGGCGGGCCGTTTTTATTCGCGGCGCGGGCGCAAGCCCGCGGCCCCTCGACGAGGACGGGACTATGAGTATGCGTTTTCAACACAAGGTCGCCGTGGTCACCGGCGCCGCCCAGGGCATCGGCCGCCGCGTCGCCGAGCGGCTGCTGGAGGAGGGCGCGCAGCTGGTGGCGGTGGACCGCTCCGAACTGGTGTTCGAGCTGGCCGAGCATGAAGGCGTGCTGTGCCTGACCGCCGACCTGGAGCAGGCCGGCGACTGCCAGGGCGTGATGCAGGCGGCCGTCGAGCGCTTCGGCCGCCTCGACATCCTGATCAACAACGTCGGCGGCACCATCTGGGCCAAGCCCTTCGAGCACTACGAAACGGCGCAGATCGAGGCCGAGGTGCGCCGCTCGCTGTTCCCCACCCTGTGGTGCTGCCATGCCGCGCTGCCGCAGATGCTGGCGCAGGGCAGCGGCGCCATCGTCAACGTCTCCTCCATCGCCACCCGCGGGGTCAACCGCGTGCCCTACGGCGCGGCCAAGGGCGGCGTCAACGCGCTGACCGCCTGCCTGGCGTTCGAGACCGCCGAGCGCGGCATCCGCGTCAACGCCACCGCCCCCGGCGGCACCGAGGCGCCGCCGCGGCGCATCCCGCGCAATGCCGCCGAACAGAGCGCCGAGGAGAAGGGCTGGTACCAGCAGATCGTCGATCAGACCGTGCAGAGCAGCCTGATGAAACGCTACGGCAGCATCGACGAGCAGGTCGGCGCGATCCTCTTTCTCGCCTCCGACGAGGCCTCCTATATCACCGGCGTGACTTTGCCGGTGGGCGGAGGCGATCTGGGCTGAGCACGACCCCGTAGGAGCGGCTTTAGCCGCGAATCGTGGCTAAAGCGGAACACCGGCCGAGCGCTCCTACACAAGCAACCGAGCAGTTCACAACAAAAACAAAACCGAGAACCGATGCCATGCGACAGATAGACGTTCACCCCGTTATCGACAACGCGCGTTTTTCCCGCTTTCACTGGATGGTCATGGCGCTCTGCGCGCTGCTGCTGATCTTCGATGGCTACGACCTGTTCATCTTCGGCGTGGTGCTGCCGTCGATCATGCAGGAGTGGAACCTGACCCCGCTGGAGGCCGGCGCCCTGGGCAGCTATGCGCTGTTCGGCATGATGTTCGGCGCCCTCGGCTTCGGCACCCTGGCCGACCGGATCGGGCGCAAGAAGGGCATCGCCATCTGCTTCGTGCTGTTCTCCACGGCGACCATCCTCAATGGCTTCGCCAGCAACCCCACCGAGTTCGGCATCTTCCGCTTTATCGCCGGCTTGGGCTGTGGCGGGCTGATGCCCAACGCCGTGGCGCTGATGAACGAGTACGCGCCCAAGCGTCTGCGCAGCACCCTGGTGGCGGTGATGTTCAGCGGTTACTCGCTGGGCGGCATGCTCGCCGCCGGCGTGGGTATCTACATGCTGCCGCGCTTCGGCTGGGAGTCGATGTTCTTCGCCGCCGCCGTGCCGCTGCTGCTGTTGCCGCTGATCCTGTGGAAGCTGCCGGAGTCGGTGGGTTTCCTGGTGCGCCAGGGTCGCCATGAGCAGGCTCGCGCGGTGCTGGCCAAGGTCGAGCCGGGCCTGGCCCTCGACGCCGCCGACCAGTTGCAGATGAGCGATGGCAAGGGCCAGGGCGTCGGCGTCTTCGAGCTGTTCCGCGACGGCCGCGCGCTGCGCACCCTGTGCCTGTGGCTGGCGTTCTTCTGCTGCCTGCTGATGGTCTACGCGCTGAGTTCCTGGCTGCCCAAGCTGATGGCCAGCGCCGGCTACAGCCTGGGCTCGAGCCTGTCGTTTTTGCTGGCGCTGAATTTCGGCGGCATGGCCGGGGCCATTCTCGGCGGCTGGCTGGGCGACCGCTTCAACCTGGGCAAGGTGATGGTGGCCTTCTTCGTCGCCGCCGCCGCCTCGATCAGCCTGCTCGGCTTCAACAGCCCGACGCCGGTGCTTTACGGCCTGATCTTCATCGCCGGCGCCACCACCATCGGCACGCAGATCCTGCTGTACGCCGGCGCCGCGCAGTTCTACGGACTGTCGATCCGCTCCACCGGCCTCGGCTGGGCCTCGGGCATCGGCCGCAACGGCGCCATCGTCGGGCCGCTGCTCGGCGGCGCGCTGATGGCGATCAACCTGCCGCTGCAACTGAACTTCATCGCCTTCGCCGTACCCGGGGCCATCGCCGCCCTGGCCATGGCGGTGTTCACCCTCAGCGGCCAGCGGCGCCAGGCGGCGTCCGCAGCGCTGGCGGCAGCCAAGGCCTGAGCCTCACCCTGAACCTGGAAGATTGAAATGAGCCACGTCCTGATCGAAAGCCTGACGGCGACCATAGTCGACCTGCCGACCATCCGCCCGCACAAGCTGGCCATGCATACCATGCAGAACCAGACGCTGGTGATCATCCGCCTGCGCTGCAGCGACGGTGTCGAAGGCATAGGCGAAGCCACCACCATCGGTGGCCTGGCCTACGGCAACGAGAGCCCGGAGAGCATCAAGCAGAACATCGACAGCCACCTGGCGCCGGCGCTGCGCGGTCAGGACGCGGCCAATATCAATGCCGCCATGCAACGCCTGGACAAGCTGGCCAAGGGCAACACCTTCGCCAAGTCGGGCATCGAAAGCGCGCTGCTCGACGCCCAGGGCAAGCGCCTGGGCCTGGCGGTCAGCGAGCAGCTCGGCGGCCGCGTGCGCGACAGCCTGGAGGTGGCCTGGACCCTGGCCAGCGGCGACACCGCCCGCGATATCGACGAGGCGCAACAGATGCTCGCCATCCGCCGCCACCGCATCTTCAAGCTGAAGATCGGCGCCGGCGAACTGCAGCGCGACCTCAACCACGTCATCGCCATCAAGCAGGCGCTGGGCGACTGCGCCAGCGTGCGCGTCGACGTCAACCAGGGCTGGGACGAGTCCCAGGCCATCCGCGCCTGCCGGGTGCTGGGCGACAACGGCATCGACCTGATCGAGCAGCCCATCGCGCGCATCAATCGCGCCGGCCAGGTGCGCCTCAACCAGTGCAGCCCGGCACCGATCATGGCCGACGAATCCATCGAGAGCGTGGAAGACGCCTTCAGCCTGGCCGCCGACGGCGCGGCCAGCGTGTTCGCCCTGAAGATCGCCAAGAACGGCGGCCCGCGCGCCGTGCTGCGCACTGCGGCCATCGCCGAAGCGGCCGGCATCGCCCTGTACGGCGGGACCATGCTCGAAGGCGCCATCGGCACCCTGGCCTCGGCCCACGCCTTCGTCACCCTGCGCCAGCTGACCTGGGGCACCGAGCTGTTCGGCCCGCTGCTGCTGACCGAGGAAATCGTCACTGAGGCGCCGCTGTATCGCGATTTCGCCCTGCAGGTGCCGCGCAGCCCCGGCCTGGGCCTGACCCTGGACGAAGAGCGCCTGGCGTTCTTCGCCCGCAAGTAAGCAGGAGATCGAAGCCATGCTGTTTCACGTGAAGATGACCGTAAGGCTGCCGGCCGACATGGACCCGGCAGTGGCCGCGCGGATCAAGGCTGACGAGAAGGAACTGGCCCAGCGCCTGATGCGCGAGGGCACCTGGCGCCACCTGTGGCGCATTGCCGGGCACTACGCCAACTACAGCGTATTCGACGT
This sequence comes from Pseudomonas sp. EGD-AK9, assembly GCF_000465935.2. Classification (NCBI taxonomy): domain Bacteria; kingdom Pseudomonadati; phylum Pseudomonadota; class Gammaproteobacteria; order Pseudomonadales; family Pseudomonadaceae; genus Pseudomonas; species Pseudomonas sp. EGD-AK9. Next base: position 10,546 of record NZ_AVOF01000030.1, on the reverse strand, counting down.
GGCCAGCGTCGAGGCGCTGCACGACACCCTGCTGCAACTGCCGCTGTTCCCCTACATGGACATCGAGGTCACGCCGCTGTGCCGGCATCCCTCGTCGATCCATGCCGACGACCGCTGATCCCCAGAACAACAACGAGGTACGCCACCATGACCGTGAAAATCTCCCACACCCAAGACGTGCAGAACCTGTTCCGCGAGGCCTGCGGCCTCAACAACGAGCAGGGCAGCCCGCGCCTCAAGCAGCTGATGCTGCGTATCGTCGGCGACGCGGCGAAGATCATCGAAGACCTGCAAGTGACCGACGACGAATTCTGGCAGGCGGTGGACTACCTCAACCGCCTCGGCGCGCGCAGCGAGTTCGGCCTGCTGGTGCCGGGCCTGGGCCTGGAACACTTCCTCGACCTGCTGCAGGACGCCAAGGACGCCGAGGCCGGCCTCAGCGGCGGCACCCCGCGCACCATCGAAGGCCCGCTGTACGTGGCCGGCGCGCCCCTGGCCGAGGGCCAGGTGCGGATGGACGACGGCAGCGAAGACGGCGTGGCCACGGTGATGTTCCTCGAAGGCGTGGTGCGCGACACCCAGGGCAAACCGCTGGTCGGCGCCGTGGTCGACCTGTGGCACGCCAACACCAAGGGTAACTACTCCTACTTCGACAAGAGCCAGAGCGACTACAACCTGCGCCGGCGCATCGTCACCGACGCCGAAGGCCGCTACCGCGCGCGCAGCATAGTGCCCAGCGGCTACGGCTGCGACCCGCAGGGCCCGACCCAGGAATGCCTCGACCTGCTCGGCCGCCACGGCCAGCGTCCGGCGCATATCCACTTCTTCATCTCCGCGCCGGGCCATCGCCACCTGACCACCCAGATCAACCTGGCCGGTGAGAAGTACCTGTGGGACGACTTCGCCTACGCCACCCGCGACGGCCTGGTCGGCGATATCCAGTTCGTCGAGGACGAAGCCGCCGCCCGTGACCGTGGCGTCGACGGCAAGCGTTTCGCCACCCTGACCTTCGACTTCCAGCTGCAGCGCGCGCCGAGCGCCAAGGCCGAGCAGCGCAGCGCGCGGCCGCGGGCGTTGCAGGGCGCATAAGCCACAAGGCGTATGCCAAAACTGCGGGGTGCGTACAACGCGCCCCGCAGCTTTGCCCAGAACAAGAGCGTTTCCCAAGAAACGCCAGCCTGACCTTGCGAGGGACCATGAAAGCCCTGCTCAAAGACTTCAGCCTGCCCGCCCTGGTGGCCGGGCTGCTCGCCACCACCATCTCTTACGCCGGGCCGCTGGTGCTGATCTTCCATGCCGCGGAAAGCGCCGGCCTGTCGCAGGCGCTGCTGTCGTCCTGGGTCTGGGCGATTTCCATCGGCAGCGGCGCGCTGGGCCTGCTGCTCAGCCTGCGTTATCGCACGCCGGTGGTGATTGCCTGGTCGATCCCCGGCAGCGCGCTGCTGGTCGGCGCCCTGCCCGAACTGGGCCTGAACCAGGCCATCGGCGCCTACCTGGTGGCCAACCTGATCCTGCTGCTGATCGCCCTCAGCGGCAGCTTCGACCGGCTGATCGCCAAACTGCCCGGCTCCATCGCCGCCGGTTTGCAGGCCGGCATCCTGTTCGCCTTCGGCATCGAGGTGTTCAAGGCGCTGCCCGAGCAGCCGCTGCTGATCGTCAGCATGTTCGTCACCTACCTGCTGCTGCGCCGAAGCGCGCCGCGCTACGCGGTGGCCGGCGTTTTGCTCGTGGGTGCGGCGCTGACCCTGCTCGGCGGCCAGCTGCGCAGCGAGGCGCTGGTGCTGGAGCTGGCCACGCCGCAGTGGATCGCCCCCGAATTCAGCCTCACCGCTACCCTCAACCTGGCGCTGCCGCTGGTGCTGGTGGCGCTGACCGGGCAATTCATGCCGGGCATGGCGGTGCTGCGTGGCGCCGGTTACCAAACCCCGGCCAGCCCGCTGATCGGCGCCAGCGCCATCGGCGGCGCGCTGCTGGCGCCGTTCGGCTGCCACGGCCTGAACCTGGCGGCGGTCACCGCCAGCCTGTGCACTGGCCGCGAGGCCCATGAAGACCCCAGGCGACGCTACGTGGCTGCGGTGGTCGGCAGCCTGGCCTACCTGGGGCTTGGCATCGGCGGCGCCACCCTGGTGTCGCTGTTCGCCGCCTTTCCCGCGGCGCTGATCGCCTCCCTGGCCGGGCTGGCGCTGTACGGCGCGTTCAGCGAGGCGCTGGCGCGCAGCCTGAGCGAGACCGCCGAGCGTGACGCCGGACTGTTCACCTTCCTGGTGACCGCCTCCGGGCTGAGTTTCCTCGGCCTGTCGGCGGCCTTCTGGGGCCTGCTGTTCGGTCTCGCCGCGCACCTGCTGCTGCGCCTGCGCAAGCCGGCCGCCATTGCCAGTCCCGCCGGCGAGCCAGCCAGGGAATAACCCCCAATCCATTCCCCCGAACCGGCAACCCCTGGGCTGCCGGGCGGGTTTCTGCAACCTCGATAACAACAAGAGAACGCTACCGATGAAACACAGCCCACGCCTTTGCCTGCTGTCCACCGCCATTGCCGCCTGCCTGCCGAGCCTGAGCCAGGCCGGCGAGGGCGGGTTTATCGACGACGCCAGCGCCACGCTGACGGCGCGCAACTATTACTTCAGCCGCGACTTTTCCGACATCGTCGGGCCGAACCGGCAGTCCAAGGCCGAGGAGTGGGCGCAGGGTTTCATCCTCAACCTCAAATCCGGCTACACCCCGGGGCCGGTGGGTTTCGGCGTGGATGCCATCGGCCTGCTCGGCCTCAAGCTCGACAGCAGCCCGGATCGAGTCAATACCGGCCTGTTGCCGACCCGCGAGAGCGGCAAGGCCGCCGATGACTACAGCCGCCTGGGCCTGGCGGCGAAGCTGCGCCTGTCCAAGACCGAGCTGAAGGTCGGCGAGCTGCAGCCCAACCTGCCGGTGCTGACCTACTCGGACATTCGCCTGCTGCCGCCCAGCTACCAGGGCGTCAGCGTCGTGTCCAACGAGCTGGCCGGGCTGACCCTGCAGGCCGGGCATCTCAACTCCACCAGCCTGCGCAACGAGGCCGGCGACGACCAGATGCTGGCCATGCTCGGCCACCTGCCGCAGCGCGCGGCGAGCAGCGACGCCTTCAACTATGCCGGCGGCGACTATGCCTTCAACGCAGGGCGCACATCGCTGGGCGCCTGGTACGCGCAGCTGGAGGATATCTACCAGCAGCGCTTCCTCGGCCTCAAGCACAGCGAGCCGGTCGGCGCCTGGACCCTGGGTGCCAACCTCGGTTTCTACGACTCGGCCGAAGACGGCAAGCAATTGCTCGGTGAGATCGACAACCAAGCGCTGTTTGCCCTGCTGTCGGCCAAGCACGGCGGCCACACCTTCTATCTCGGCTACCAGGCGATGTTCGGCGATGACGCCTTCCCGCGGGTGTTCGCCAACGTCAGCCCGCTGGGCAACGAGGTGCCCACATTCGAGTTCGCCTCGGCCGACGAGCGCTCCTGGCAGCTGCGCTACGACTACGACTTCGCCGCCATGGGCGTGCCGGGCCTGGTGGCCGGGGTGCGCTACATCCGCGGCGACAACGTCGATGCCCAGGCCACCAACCGTGGCGGTGCGCGCTACGAGGGCAAGGACTGGGAGCGTGACCTGGACATCGGCTACGTGGTGCAGAGCGGCGCACTCAAGGGCCTCGGCGTGCGCGTGCGCAACGTCACCGCGCGCTCCAACTACCGCAGCGATATCGACGAGAACCGCCTGATCCTCAGTTACACCTGGAACCTGCTGTAAGGCGCTATCGGCACCATCAACCAGGAATGGTTCGATAATCGCACCATAAGGCGATTATCGGATTGTTCCGCTGCATGGCGCGCCCTAATCTGAACTCACCGCCACCCCTGCTCGGTGGCACCTGCAACCCAAGCGAGAACAACACGATGGCCGACATCATCACCCTGGGCGAAGCCATTTCGCGCCACGTCAACGACGGCGACTGCGTCGCCCTCGAGGGCTTCACCCACCTGATTCCTACCGCCGCCTCTCACGAACTGATCCGCCAGGGCAAGAAAGACCTGCACCTGGTGCGTATGACCCCGGACCTGGTCTACGACCTGCTGATCGGCGCCGGTTGCGCGCGCAAGCTGACCTTCTCCTGGGGCGGCAACCCCGGCGTCGGCTCGCTGCATCGCCTGCGCGATGCGGTCGAGAAGCAGTGGCCGAACGCCCTGGAAATCGACGAGCACAGCCACGCCGACCTGGCCAACTCCTACGTCGCCGGCGCCTCGGGCCTGCCGTTCGCCCTGCTGCGCGCCTATGCCGGCTCGGACCTGCCCAAGGTCAACCCGAACATCAAGTTCATCGATTGCCCCTTCACCGGCGAGAGGTTGGCCGCCACTCCGGCGGTGCGCCCGGACGTCACCGTGATCCACGCGCAGAAGGCCGACCGCAAGGGCAACGTGCTGCTGTGGGGCATCCTCGGCGTGCAGAAAGAAGCGGCCCTGGCGGCCAAACGCTGCATCGTCACGGTCGAGGAGATCGTCGACGACCTCAAGGCGCCGATGAATGCCTGCGTGCTGCCGAGCTGGGCGTTGACCGCCGTCTGCCATGTGCCCGGTGGCGCCCACCCGTCCTACGCCCACGGCTACTACGAGCGTGACAACCGCTTCTACCAGGCCTGGGACCCGATTGCCCGCGACCGCGAGAGCTTTACCGCCTGGATAGACGAGTACATCCGTGGCACCGCCGATTTCGCGGCATTCCAGAAAAAGATTGCGGAGGCCAAATAATGAGCGCGCTTTCCACCAGCGACTACAGCACCAACGAAATGATGACCGTCGCCGCCGCCCGCCGCCTGAAGAACGGCGCGGTCTGCTTCGTCGGCATCGGCCTGCCGTCCAAGGCCGCCAACCTGGCGCGCCTGACCTCCTCGCCGGACGTGGTGCTGATCTACGAATCCGGCCCCATCGGTGCCAAGCCCAGCGTGCTGCCGCTGTCGATCGGTGACGGCGAACTGGCCGAAACCGCCGATACCGTGGTACCCACCGGCGAGATCTTCCGCTACTGGCTGCAGGGCGGGCGCATCGACGTCGGCTTCCTAGGCGCGGCCCAGGTCGACAAGTTCGGCAATATCAACACCACTGTGATCGGCGACTACCACAACCCGAAAGTGCGCCTGCCCGGCGCCGGCGGTGCACCGGAGATCGCCGGTTCCGCCAAGGAAGTGCTGATCATCCTCAAGCAGTCGCACCGCACCTTCGTCGACAAGCTGGCCTTCATCACCTCGGTCGGTTTCGGCGAGGGCGGCGACCACCGCCAGCAGCTCGGCCTGCCGGGCAAGGGCCCGGTCGGCATCATCACCGACCTGTGCATCATGGAGCCGGAAGCCGGCAGCAACGAATTCGTGGTCACCTCGCTGCACCCGGGCGTGACCCGCGAGCAAGTGATCGAGAACACCGGCTGGGCCATCCGCTTTGCCGACAATCTCGCCGTGACCGAGGCGCCGAACGACACCGAGTTGGAAGCGCTGCGCGCCCTGGAAGCGCGCACCGCCGCCGCCCACGGCCAGGCCGGGGGTGAGGAATGAGCCGCGACGTATTCATCTGCGACGCCATTCGCACGCCCATCGGCCGCTTCGGCGGCGGTCTGGCGCCGGTGCGTGCCGACGACCTGGCGGCGGTGCCGCTCAAAGCCCTGATCGAGCGCAACCCGCAGCTGGATCTGGCCGCCATCGACGAAGTCTTCATGGGCTGCGCCAACCAGGCCGGCGAGGACAACCGCAACGTCGCGCGCATGGCGCTGCTGCTGGCCGGTATTCCCGACAGCGTGCCGGGGGTGACCCTCAACCGCCTGTGCGCCTCCGGCCTGGATGCGGTGGGCAGCGCTTTCCGCGCCATCGCAGCCGGTGAAATGGAACTGGCCATCGCCGGCGGCGTGGAATCCATGTCGCGCGCGCCCTATGTGATGGGCAAGGCCGACAGTGCCTTTGGCCGCAACCAGAAGATCGAGGACACCACCATCGGCTGGCGCTTCGTCAACCCGCTGATGAAGGCGCAGTACGGCGTCGACGCCATGCCGCAGACCGCCGACAACGTCGCCGACGACTACCAGGTCAGCCGCGCCGACCAGGACCTGTTCGCCCTGCGCAGCCAGCAGCGCGCCGCGCGTGCCCAGGCCCAAGGCTTCTTCGCCGAGGAGATCGTGCCGGTGGTGATCAAGGGCAAGAAGGGCGACACCGTAGTGGATACCGACGAGCACCCGCGCGCCGACACCAGCCTGGAGGCACTGACCAAACTCAAGCCGGTCAACGGCGAGGGCAAGACCGTCACCGCCGGCAATGCCTCGGGCGTCAACGACGGCGCCGTGGCGCTGATCCTGGCGTCTGCCGAAGCGGTGAAAAAACACGGCCTGACCCCGCGTGCCAAGGTGCTGGGTATGGCCAGCGCCGGCGTCGCCCCGCGCGTCATGGGCATCGGCCCGGTGCCGGCGGTGCGCAAGCTGCTGGAGCGGCTGAACCTGGGCATCGACCAGTTCGACGTGATCGAGCTCAACGAAGCCTTCGCCGCCCAGGGCCTGGCGGTGATGCGCGAGCTGGGCCTGGCCGACGACAGCAACAAGGTCAACCCCAACGGTGGCGCCATCGCCCTCGGCCACCCGCTGGGCGCCAGCGGCGCGCGCCTGGTGCAGACCGCGCTGCACCAGCTGGAGAAATCCGGCGGCAAGCTGGGTTTGGCGACCATGTGCGTGGGCGTCGGCCAGGGCCTGGCGCTGGCGATCGAGCGGGTGTGAATGACATCTGTAGGGTGGGCTTTAGCCCACCATGTCCACAGTGCGTGAAGGGATAGTGATTCGCTTCAGTCCACCATGACGCCCCCGGTGGGCTGAAGCCCACCCTACGCACTGTGCGTTGTCATCATGGTGGGCTAAAACGCATCGCTGCCCGGCCCACCCTACGCGCTGGATTCGCCCACATCGCCCTGCCAACCTAGGCTTACCCCAAACTGCTGGAACGAGACCGCCTTGAGCAACCAACTCTTCGATGCCTACTTCACCGCCCCGGCCATGCGCGCGGTGTTCTGCGACGCCGGCCGGGTGCAGGGCATGCTCGACTTCGAGGCCGCGCTGGCGCGGGCCGAGGCGCGCGTGGGGCTGATCCCGCCTGAGGCGGTGGCGCCCATCGAGGCTGCCTGCCAGGCCGAGCTCTACGACTTCGCCGCCCTGGCTCAGGCCATCGCCATCGCCGGCAATTCCGCCATCCCGCTGGTCAAGGCCCTGGGCAAGCGCATCGCTGCGACAAGCCCCGAGGCCGAGCGCTTCGTGCATCTTGGCGCCACCAGTCAGGACGCCATGGATAGCGGCCTGGTGCTGCAGCTGCGCGCCGCCATCGAGCTGATCGAAGGCGACCTCGCCACCCTGGCCGATGCCCTGGCGGCGCAGGCCGAGCGCTATGTCGACACGCCGCTGGCCGGACGCACCTGGCTGCAGCAGGCCACCCCGGTGACTCTGGGCATGAAGCTGGCCGGCGTGCTCGGCGCCGTCACCCGCCATCGCCAGCGTTTAGTGGAACTCAAACCTCGCCTGCTGTGCCTGCAGTTCGGCGGCGCCTCAGGCAGCCTGGCGGCGCTCGGCGAGCAGGCCTGGCCGGTGGCCGAGGCGCTGGCCACTGAGTTGCAACTTCATCTGCCCGAGCAGCCCTGGCACACCCAGCGCGACCGCCTGGTGGAGTTCGCCAGCCTGCTCGGGCTGATCGCCGGCAGCCTGGGCAAGCTCGGCCGCGACCTCAGCCTGCTGATGCAGACCGAGGCCGGCGAAGTCTTCGAGCCGTCGGCGCCGGGCAAGGGCGGCTCGTCGACCATGCCGCACAAGCGCAACCCGGTGGGGGCCGCCGTGCTGATCGGCGCCGCCACCCGCGCGCCGGGCCTGGTGGCGACGATGCTGGCCGCCATGCCGCAGGAGCACGAGCGCAGCCTGGGCCTGTGGCACGCCGAGTGGGAAACCCTGCCGGAGCTCTGCTGCCTGGTCTCCGGTGCGCTGCAGCAGACGCTGCTGGCGGTGCCGGGGCTGGAAGTGGACGCCGCGCGCATGCGCACCAACCTCGAACTGACCCAGGGCCTGGTGCTGGCCGAGGCGGTGAGCATCGCCCTGGCCCAGCGCATCGGCCGCGACGCCGCCCACCATCTGGTCGAGCAGTGCTGCCGCCAGGCGGTGCAGCAGGGCGTGCACCTGCGCGCGGTGCTCGGTGCCAATGCTGCGGTCGGCGCCGAGCTGTCCGCCGCCGAACTCGAGCGCCTGCTCGATCCGGCCCATTACCTGGGACAGGCCCGCCGCTGGGTGCAGCGGGCCGTCGCCGAACACCAGCAATTTTCGCGTTAGGAGTTATCCATGCCTGCCGTACGTCTCGCCGATGGCGACCTCAACTACCTGCTCGAAGGCCCGGCCGGTGCGCCGGTGCTGGTGCTGTCCAACTCCCTCGGCACCGACCTGCATATGTGGGACGTGCAGATGCCAGCGCTGACCCGTCATTTCCAGGTGCTGCGCTACGACACCCGCGGCCATGGCCAGTCGCTGGTGACCGAAGGGCCCTACAGCATCGAGCAGCTGGGCCGCGACGTGCTGGCCCTGCTCGATGCGCTGGATATCGCCAAGGCGCATTTCTGCGGGCTGTCCATGGGCGGGCTGATCGGCCAGTGGCTGGCGCTCAACGCGCCCGAGCGCATCGCACGCCTGGTGCTGTGCAACACCGCCGCCAAGATCGGCGCGCCGGAGGTGTGGAACCCGCGTATCGACACCGTGCTGGCCGGCGGCGCGCAGGCCATGCGCGATCTGCGCGACGCTTCGATCTCGCGCTGGTTCACCGCCGGCTTCGCCGCGGCGCAGCCGCAGCAGGTCGAGCCCATCGTCGGCATGCTGGCGCAGACTTCGTCCGAAGGTTATGCGGCCAACTGCGCGGCGGTGCGCGATGCCGATTTCCGCGAGCATCTCGGTGCGATCCGTGCGCCGACCCTGATCCTCTGCGGTAGCCTCGATCCAGTGACCACCGTCGAGCACGGCCGCTTGATGCAGCAGCGGATCGAGGGGGCGAAGCTGGTGGAGTTCCACGCCGCGCACCTGTCCAACGTCGAGGCCGGCGTGGCCTTTACCCAGGCGCTGCTGGATTTCCTCAAGGCTTGAGACCGTTATGGTGCGTACGGCGCACCCTACGGCCCGTATCTGTGGGGTGCGCCGCGCGCACCATCTCTTTCGGAGTTTGAAATGGACGAAAAACAACGCTACGAAGCCGGCATGCAGGTGCGCCGCGCGGTGCTCGGCGACGCCCATGTCGATCGCAGCCTGGACAAGCTCACGCCGTTCAACGAAGAGTTCCAGGAGATGATCACCCGCCACGCCTGGGGCGATATCTGGACCCGCCCCGGTCTGCCGCGGCACACCCGCAGCCTGATCACCATCGCCATGCTGATCGGCATGAACCGCGAGGGCGAGCTGCGCCTGCACCTGCGCGCGGCGAAGAACAACGGCGTGACCCGCGACGAGATCAAGGAGGTGCTGATGCACAGCGCGATCTACTGCGGCATCCCGGCGGCCAACGCCACCTTCCACCTGGCCGAGGAAGTCTGGGACGAGCTGGGCGTCGAATCCCAGCAGGACTGACCCGCGTTTCCCCTCGACCGCCGCCGGTCCACGCGCCGCGCGGCGGTTTTTTATTGCGTGCTCCGCTGCGCCCTGCAAGCCAACCTACCTCTGGCCCCCCGTTGCACTCAGTCCAGCGTCGTTTCGTACTCTTCGACACCCGCCGCATGCCGTGCGGCGATATAGCCGAAGGTCATGGCCGGGCCGAGGTTGATGCCGCCGGACGGGTAGTGGCCGCCCATCACGCTGGCCATGTCGCTGCCGGCGGCGTACAGCCCGGGGATGGGCTGGTCCTGCGCGTCCAGCACCTGGGCCTGGTCGTTGGTCTTCAGGCCGGCGAAGGTGGCGAAGCTGCCCGGCTCGACCTTCACCGCATAGAAGGGCCCGCGCTCGATGGGCGCCACGCAGGGGTTCGGCCCCTCATGGCTGGCGTCGCCGCTGCGCCGGTTGAAGGGCGTACTGCCGCGACCGAAGGCCGGGTCTTCGCCCTGCGCGGCATGGCGGTTGTACTCGGCCAGGGTCTGCGCCAGGCCCCGCGGGTCGATGCCGCAGGCCCGGGCCAGCGCTTCGACGCTGTGGCCGCGCTTGAGATAGCCGCTGCGCAGCACCGACCACAGCGGCACCGGCGCCGGGCGGGCGATGCCCAGGCCGTAGCGGCGGATGAAACGGTGATCGCAGATCAGCCAGGAGCAGACCTCCTTGCCCTGCGGCACCGCCTCGAGCATGGCGGCGACATAGTCGTAGTAGCCCTCGGCCTCGTTGACGAAGCGCCGGCCGCTGCGCAGCACGGCGATCACTCCCGGTTTGCCGCGGTCGATGATATGCGGGAAGTGGCCGACGCGGCCGCCTGCGTAGGGCACCCGCGACACCGGCGCCCAGGCCACCGGCGACTTGAGATCGGTGTTGAGCGCGGCGCCCGCCGCCTCGCCCAGGCGCAGGCCGT
>NZ_AVOF01000029.1:0-12315 GCF_000465935.2 Pseudomonas sp. EGD-AK9 | reverse complement strand
CTGACCAGCGCCCTGGTGGTCAAGCGCTACAACCTCAAGGGGCTGGGGCACTGGCTGCGGCGCTTCTGGCGGCCCAGCCGGGCCTGGCACAGCTGGCGCGAAGGCCATCGCCTGGAGCTGCTCGGCATCGCCACGCCGCGCCCGCTGGCGGTGCTGGAGCGACGCTGGTGCTGGCTGCGCGGGCGCGCCTACCTGATTACCGAATATTGCGGCGGGCAGGATATAATCGCGCGTTTTCAGGCGCATCTGCAGGGATCGCCCCCGGAAACCGAGCTGCTGGCGCTCGATCGCCTGTTCGCCGCCTTGCTGCGCGAACGCATCAGCCATGGCGATTTCAAGGGGCACAACCTGCTTTGGATTGAAGAGCGGGATGATGCCTCGGGGCACTGGTCTCTTATCGATCTGGATGCCATGCAGCAGCATCGCAGTGCGCGCGGCTTCGCCCGGGCCTATGCCCGCGACCGCGCCCGTTTTCTGCGCAACTGGCCGGCGGACTCCGCCCTGCACCGGTTGCTCGACCAACGTTTACCGCAGGTGCCCGGCACCTGCCCGAATTAGAGGCTCAAACCTGTGGCACTGACCATTCTCGGCCTGTCCGGCGCCCTCAGTCACGATCCGTCCGCCGCGCTGTACATCGACGGCAAGCTGATCGCGGCGGTGGAAGAGGAGCGCTTCGTGCGCGACAAGCACGCGAAGAACCGCATGCCCTACGAATCGGCCAAGTTCTGCCTGGAGCAGGCCGGCATCAAGCCGTCCGACGTCGACGTGGTGGCCATTCCCTTCGCCCCCATCAGCCTGTTCGGCAAGGCCCGCTGGCACTACGCCAAGCGCTACTGGTATGCCCCGGATCGCGCCCTCGACGCATTGCTGATGGGCAACCGCCGCTACAAGCGCTACCGCAAGAAGATCGTCTGGTGCCTGGAGCAGCTGGGCTTCGATCCGAAGAAGATCAAGATCGAGCCGGTCGAGCACCACCTGGCCCACGCCGCCAGCGCCTACCACTGCTCGGGTTTCAAGGAGAAGACCGCGATCCTCGGCATCGACGGCAAGGGCGAGTACGCCACCACCTTCTTCGGCTACGGCGAGAACGGCAAGATCCACAAGATCAAGGAGTTCTACGACCCGGATTCCCTCGGCGGCCTGTACGGCGCGATCACCGAGTTCCTCGGCTTCGAGATGCTCGACGGCGAGTTCAAGGTCATGGGCATGGCGCCCTACGGCGATGCCGGCAAGTACGATTTCTCCCGTCTGGCCAAGTTCGAGAACGGCGAGCTGGTGATCAACACCGACTACGCCAACGTCATCGGCCTGCGTCGCTACAAGGAAAACGGCAAGGGCTACTACTTCTCCAAGAAGCTGATCGAGTGGCTGGGGCCCAAGCGTCAGGGCGACATCGCCGACGATCCCTATATCCACTACGCCGCCAGCATGCAGGCGCTGTTCGAGAAGCTGGCGCTGCAGATGATGGAGCACTACCTCGGCGACATCCTCAAGGAAACCGGCAAGATCGCCTTCGCCGGCGGCTGCGCGCTGAACGTCAAGCTGAACCAGAAGATCATCGCCCGCGACGACGTCAAGGAACTGTTCGTCCAGCCGGCCTCCGGCGATGCCGGCACCGCGGTCGGCGCCGCCGCCTACGTCTCGCACCAGCGTGGCGTGCCGGTGGAGAAGATGGAGCACGTCTACCTCGGCCCGGCCTACTCCAACGAGGACGTGATCGCCGCCTGCGCGCGGCATCCGAGCAAGCCGGTATTCAAGCAGATCTACAACGTGCCTGAGCGCATCGCCAGGATCATGGTCGACGGCAACCCGGTGGCCTGGTTCCAGGGCCGCATGGAGTTCGGTCCGCGCGCCCTCGGCGGCCGCTCCATCATCGGCTGCCCGAGCGTGCCGGGGGTGGCCGACCGCATCAACGAACAGATCAAGTTCCGCGAGCGCTGGCGCCCCTTCTGCCCGTCGATGCTCGACACCGTCGCGCCGCAGATGCTCAAGGTCGACCATCCGAGCCCGTTCATGACCTTCACCTTCGAGGTCAACGAGGGCTGGAAGGAGCGCGTCGGCGAAGTGGTGCACGAGGACGGCACCTCGCGCGCCCAGGTGCTCAAGCGCGAGTACAACCCGCGCTGGTACGACCTGATGCTGCAGCTGGAGCAGCTCACCGGCAACGGCGTGTCGCTGAACACCTCGCTCAACCGCCGCGGCGAGCCGATGATCTGCTCGCCGACCGACGCGTTGAACATGTTCTACGGCTCGGACCTGCAGTACCTGATCATGGAAGACGTCTTGGTGGTCAAGGATGGCAAGGACTGGTACGACAATGTCGGCTGAGCCGCTGCTTAGCGTCGTCATCCCCAGTTACAACTATGCCGGCGTGCTGTCGCGCGCCGTCGACTCGGTGCTGTCCCAGGCCACCCCCGAGGTCGAACTCTGGGTGGTGGACGATGGCTCCAGCGACGACACGCCGGCGCTGTTCGCCCGCCTGAGCCAGCGCCATGGCGCCGCCTTTCAGGGCGTGCGCCAGGACAACGCCGGCCCCTCCGCGGCCCGCAACAAGGGCGTGCAACTGGCGCGGGGGCGCCATGTGCTGCTGCTCGACGCCGACGACGAGCTGGTGCCCGGGGTACTGCCTGGCCTCTGCGAACGCCTGCGCGCCCAGCCCGAGGTGGACCTGTGGCTGGCCGGGCATGTGGCGGTGCAGCCCGATGGCCGTGAGCGCGAGCATCCTGCCAGTGCCGTTCCCGCCGACGTCTTGCCGCGCTTGCGGGGCTACCTGCTGGACAAGCGCATCGCCCTCAGTCACGGCGCCTGCCTGTTCCGCCGCGAATTGCTGCTGCAGCGGCCGTACCCCGAGCACCTGCGGCACAGCGAGGACATCCCGGTGTTCGCCTACTGCCTGAGCCAGCCTCGGGTGGCGGTGCTCGACCTGATGCTGGCGCGCATCCACAAGCATCCCGACAGCCTGCGGCATAACGCCGAAGCGGCACGCCGCGTCGGCCTGGCCCTGGTGGACGAGGTCTTCCGTCAGCTGCCGGCCGACCTGCAAGCGCTCAAGCCCGCCTACCGCGCCCAGCGTTGCCTGTCGCTGTTTCGCACCTGCCTGTTGGCCGGCGACCGCGACCAGGCGCGCGGCTACTACCGCGAGGCGCTGCGCACGGATTGGCGGGTGGCGTTGAAGTGGTCCTACACCCGCAAGGCCATCCGTCTGTGGTTGAGCCGAACCCCATGAAGGTGCTGGCGCTCAGCGGTGCGGGGCGCGAGCCGGATCTGTCCTGCGTCCATGAACGGCTCGGGCAGCTGGTCGACCTCGACTTGCGCATCCTCGGCAAGAACGAGCAACGCGACCTGCGCCGCTATCTGCGCGGCCTCGATCTGGGGCGTTATGACCGCGTGTTGCTGGACCTGCACTTCAAGAACATCCGCCGCCAGACCGCCTTCTTGCGGCAGATCCCCGGGCTGTTGATCTACGAGGAAGACGCCTGCCAGAACTACCTGGCCGCTTCCCGTTGGCGCGGGCGCTTCAGTCGCTGCTACCGCGGCCTGCCCAACGCCCGCATCGTGGTGACCGGCGCCAGCGTCGCCGAACGCCTGCGCGGCGAGGGGTTCAACGTGCATTTCCTCGCCAAGGGCTACGATCCGCGCACCATCTACTGCGAGGGGCGCGCGCGGGATATCGAGCTGGGTTTCGTCGGGCGTACCGCCAGCGCCGCTTACGGCGAGCGCAAGGAACTGCTGGAGCGGCTGGCGGCGCAAGAGCCGCTGCAGCTGCTGCGCACCGCGCCGGGACAGCCCTATCGCGAGATGCTCAACCGCATCCGCTACTTCGTCAGCGCCGATGTCGGGCTCGGCGAGTACATGGCCAAGAACTTCGAGGCGATGGCCTGCGGCTGCGTGCTCCTGGCCTGGCGCCAGGGTAGCGAGGAGGCGGCCATCGGCCTGCAGGATGGCGTCCACCTGCTGCTGTATTCCGACCTCGACGAGTTGCGCGGGCACCTCGCCGAGATGCGTGGCGATCCGGTGCGGGCCGAGGCCATCGCCGAGCAGGGGCGCCGCTTCGTCGAGGCGCATATGAGCCATATGCACCTGGCCGAGCACCTGTTCGACGTGTTGCAGCAAGCCTGGCCCGAGGCGGGCAAAGTCTCCGCCTGGCAGGCCTTGCGCGCGCGCTTCAATTTCTTTTGAGTAGCCACCATGACGTCCACGAGTGATTCCTCGCAGCCGCTGGTCAGCGTGATCATCGCCTCATACAACCATGCCCCTTATATCCAGGCGAGCATCGAGAGCGTGCTGCAGCAGAGCTACCCGAACATCGAGCTGCTGGTGGTGGACGACGGCTCCCGCGACGACAGCGTGGCGCGCATCGAGGCGCTGCAGAAGGTGCATGGCTTCGACTTTCGCGTGCAGGCCAACAAGGGCCTCTCGCGCACCCTGAACGAGACCATCGAGCGGGCCAGGGGCAGCCTGATCGCCCCCTTCGGCTCCGACGACATCATGTTGCCGCAGCGTATCGCCACCCAGGTGGCCTATATGGCCGACAAGCCCGAAGTGGGCATTTGCGCCGGCGCTATCCAGACCATCGACGCCGACGGCAGGCCCGGCGCCAAGCCGCGCGCGCTGCCGCTGCGGCGGCTGGACTTCGAGGATGTGTTCATGGACCGCAAGCCGGGCGCGCCGGCGCCCACCTTGCTGTTCCGTCGTGAGGCGCTGGAGCGGGTCGGCGGCTTCGAGCCCGAGGTGCGTCTCGAGGACCTGATGATCGAGCTGAAGATCACCCATGCCGGCTACTTCATCGATATTCTCGGCGAGCCCCTGGCGCTCTACCGGGTGCATGACAGCAACACCTACAAGAACTACCGCTTCATGGTCGACAACGTGCTGAAGACCTATGCCCGTTTCAGCGACCACCCGGCCTACCCGGAGGTCTGCGCACGTTTTCGCAACTCGATGCTGCTCAAGTGCGCGCGCAGCGACCGCGCCCTGGCCTGGGCCCTGTTGCGCGAGATTCCGCCGCGCTTCTGGCGCTGGAAAACGCTGCGTGGCCTGGCGCGGATGCTCCATGGTCGCGGCTGACGTGGAGAGGGGAGGGGCGCCGAAGGTTTCGGTGGTCATTCCGAGCTACAACTACGCGCGCTTTCTGGGGCAGACGATTGCCAGTCTGCAGGCGCAATCCTGGGCGGACTGGGAGGCCATAATCGTCGACGACGGCTCGACGGACGACACGGACAAAGTCGCGGCGCGGTTGCTGGGCGAGGATTCGAGGATCGTCTATGTCCACCAGCCGAACGGCGGCACCTCTGCGGCCAAAAATACCGGAATCCGCCATGCCCGCGGCGAGTACCTGCTGTTCCTCGACGCCGATGACCTGCTCACGGCGAACAAGCTGGCAGCCCATGTCGAGCATTTCCAGAACAGCCCGCATGTCGATATTTCTTACTCGCGCTTTCGCTATTTCCTGGATGGCGATGAGAACCGCCTGTTCACCAAGCTCGATCTCTCCTCTAAGCAGGAGTGGGCGGTGGCGATCGATGGCCGATACGATGTCGCGCTCCCGGTGTTCCTCAGGGGCAACAACATGGCCATTCACGCGGCGATGGTGCGCAGGTCTCTGGTCGATCGGGTCGGCGACTTCGACACCGAGATGCGTGCGCTCGAGGATTGGGATTACTGGTTGCGCTGCATCCTGCGCGGCGCCCACCTGGCATTTCTGGACGATCCGCAGGTGCTGGCGCTGACCCGGGTCCATAAAGGCAGCGCCACCCAGACGCTGGATTTTTCCGACTACAAGTGCAGGGTCTACGAAAAGGTTCGCCAGGAAGCGCTGGGGCTGCGCGGAGAAGGCGACGAGCGCTTGCAGGTGCTGCTCGACAAGGAGCTGCAGCGTCTGTCGCGGCGGGAGCGCAAACGCCTGCTCAAGGCTCAGCGCAAGGCGCTGCAGGCGCGCATCCGCGGCGCGGGGTTGCTGGATTTTCGTGAGTTGTCGCTTATCGCCGAGCAGTTCGGCCGAATTAATTGCCTCGCGGCGTATCTGCGGGTGTTGCTCAAGTACTTGTCTGTAAGGCGGTGATGTTTGTTTTCCATGAGTAGAGAGCGTCTGGGCAACTGGCTTGCCTGGCTGACCATCCTCGGTCTGGCTTGCTTCCTGTGCGGGCCGTGGCTTTTGCCCAGCAATTCCTATTACCACCGGCTGATCATCCTGTTGCTCTGGGTGCCGGCGTTCGTTCATTTTCTGGTCCTGAGAAAGCAGTACCCGCCAGTCCCTGGCACGTTCGTCTGGCTGTATCTGGCGCTGTCCGTCTGGTACTGGCTCGTCGTGGCGCTGACGCTCGAAGGGCAGGATGGCCTTCGCGAACTCAAGTTGCCCTTCTATATAGCTTTCAGCCTGCTGGGCGTCGTGCTCTGTGCCCTGCACCTGAAGGCGCGCTTTGCCGACTTCCTGCTGCTGTGCGGCCTGCTCGGAGGGTTGGGGGCTGGCTGGTCGTGGATCGACTTCTACTGGATCGACGGCCACCACTATGGCGAGCGGGTGGTGTCGATGGGGCTTTGGCGGGTGGTGATTCCGGCCGCGCAAGCCTGCGGCGCGCTGGTGATCCTGACCGCCATGCTGGGGCTGGCGGGCAGGCGCACGCCGTGGAAACTGGGTGCGGTGCTGCTGGCCTTGGCCTGCTATGGCCTGTTCCTGTATTTCAACCAGAGCCGCTGGGTGTGGCTCTGTCTGGCGATGGCCTTCGTCGGCGCCAGTGTCCTCTCGCGCAACCGCACCGTGTATGCGATGGCCCTGGTCTCCATCGTACTGCTCGCCGTCGTGCTATGGCTCAAGCCCACTTTCCTGTTGAGTCGGGGCTTGTCGTACCGGCCCGAGCTCTGGTGGGAGGGTTTCAACCTGCTGCTCTCGAACTGGGAGCATGGCTTGGGCTTCAAGGAGTACTGGGTCCAGGCCGCTACGCTGAAGTTCAGCTCCCGCCACCCGCATAACATGTTCCTCGACGTCGGTATCCGTTTCGGGCTGCTGGGCTTGCTGCTGTGGGCGGGGCTCTGGCTCTGGGCCGGATGGCGAGCGTTCAGGGCGCGTCAAACGGCCCTCGGCAGTGCGCTCGTCACCCTGTGGTTGTACTCGGGACTGGTGGTGCTGACGGACGGTACGGCGCCTTGGGTGAAGCCTGCGCCCATCTGGTTCGTGACCTGGCTGCCCATCGCGCTGGCGCTGGCGATCGACCTGCGGGCCAGGTCGGCCGAGCAGTCACCGGCGCCTTAGCGCCATCAACCTTTGCTGTCGGCTGCGAGCTGTTGCCCGTAGGCCTGCAGCAGGCGCTGCCAGGGGAAGTCTTCGATGTGGTTGCGCCGCAGGTAGCCTCTGAGGTGTTCCAGGTTGCGTCGCGCCAGTCGGCTGCTCAGCGGCCCGCGCTTGAAGCGCATGTCCAGAAAGTCAATCAGGCCGAAGCCGCCATCGGGCAACTGCAGGATGTTGCCCAGATGCAGCGAGCGGAAGTAGATGCCGCGCCGGTGCAGGTCGTGGATGAATTCGGCCAGGGCCGGCAGCAGCGCATCGAACTCCTGGCGTTGCTGGCGGTACAGCTGGTCCAGCGAGCGCCCGGGCAGGGGCGAATAGAGGCAGGCGCTGACGGCCTGGTCGCGGTCGAGCCACAGGCATTCGCTGATCTCGGGGGTCGCGATCTGGCAGCCACTCAGGCGCTCGGCGTTGCTGGCGAAGCGCTGCGCCGCGGGACGTAGGCGGGCAAACCACAGGCGACGGCGCGGCCGGAAGATCTTCAGCAGGCGTCCATCCGGCTGGCGCAGTACCTTGGGCCCGCGGCCGTCCTGCTCCAGCACCGCGCCCTGTTCGAGCCACTGCTGTAATTCGTTCGCTGGTACAATCCGCATCAATTTTCTCTGATTATCTAAAGGGATCGAGAGTGGCCAATTCTAACCGGCAATCGGATCTTCTGGTTTATCTGCGGTTGCTGCGCTATGTCAGGCCCTACTTGGGGTTCTTCCTGCTCAGTATTCTGGGTTTTCTGATCTTCGCCTCGACCCAGCCCATGCTGGGTTACATCCTCAAATACTTCGTCGACGGTCTGTCGAATCCCGAGGCCAGCTTTTTCGCCAGCGTCCCCTACCTGTCGGAGATTCCCTTCCTCGCCCACTTGAAGCTGCTGCAGACGGTGCCGCTGCTGATCGTGCTGATCGCGCTGTGGCAGGGCATCGGCTCCTACCTGGGCAACTATTTCCTGGCCAAGGTCTCCCTGGGGCTGGTGCATGACCTGCGCGTGGAGCTGTTCGACAAGTTGCTGGTGCTGCCCAACCGCTACTTCGACAACCACAACTCCGGGCATCTGATCTCGCGCATCACCTTCAACGTGACCATGGTCACCGGCGCGGCCACCGACGCGATCAAGGTGGTGATCCGCGAAGGCATGACGGTGGTGTTCCTGTTCACCACCCTGCTGCTGATGAACTGGAAGCTGACCCTGGTGATGCTGGCGATCCTGCCGGTGATCGGCCTGATGGTCAGCAGCGCCAGCAAAAAATTTCGCAAGCAGAGCAAGAAGATCCAGGTGGCCATGGGCGACGTCACTCACGTCGCCTCCGAGACCATCCAGGGTTATCGCGTGGTGCGCAGCTTCGGTGGCGAGCCCTACGAGTCGCAGCGCTTTCGCTTCGCCTCCAGCGACAACACCCGCAAGCAGTTGCGCATGACCAAGACCGGTGCCATCTACACGCCGATGCTGCAACTGGTGATCTACAGCGCCATGGCGGTGCTGATGTTCCTGGTGCTGTTCATGCGCGGCGATGCCTCGGCCGGCGATCTGGTGGCCTACATCACCCTGGCCGGCCTGCTGCCCAAGCCGATCCGTCAGCTCTCGGAGGTAAGCTCGACCATCCAGAAGGGCCTGGCCGGCGCCGAGAGCATCTTCCAGCAGCTCGACGAGGCGCCCGAGGTTGATCGTGGCAGCGTCGAGCGCGAGCGGGTCGGTGGCCGTCTCGAGGTGCGCAACCTGAGCTTCAGCTATCCCGGCAGCGAAAAGGCCGTGCTCGTCGACGTCAGTTTCACGGCCGAGCCGGGACAGATGATCGCCCTGGTGGGGCGCTCCGGCAGCGGCAAGTCGACCCTGGCCAACCTGATTCCGCGCTTCTACCACCATGAGCAGGGGCAGATCCTCCTCGACGGGGTCGATGTCGAGGACTACAGCCTGCGCAACCTGCGCCGGCATATCGCCCTGGTGACCCAGCACGTCACCCTGTTCAACGACACGGTGCGCAACAACATCGCCTATGGCGACCTGGCCGGCGCGCCGCTGGAGGCGGTCAAGCAGGCCGCCGCCGATGCCTACGCCGCCGAGTTCATCGCGAAGATGCCGCAGGGCTACGACACCCTGGTCGGCGAGAACGGCGTGCTGCTTTCCGGCGGCCAGCGCCAGCGCCTGGCCATCGCCCGCGCCTTGCTCAAGGACGCGCCGCTGCTGGTGCTCGACGAGGCCACCTCGGCACTCGACACCGAGTCCGAGCGGCATATCCAGGCCGCGCTGGATAAGGTGATGCAGGGCCGCACCACCCTGGTGATCGCCCACCGCCTGTCCACCATCGAGAAGGCCGACCTGATCCTGGTGATGGACCAGGGGCAGATCGTCGAGCGCGGCAGCCACGCCGAGCTGCTGGCGCGCAATGGCTACTATGCGCGCCTGCACGCCCGTCAGTTCGAGGAGGGGGGCGAGGTCGTCGCCGCCGAACAGGACGCCTGATGCTCAACCATTTGCGCAGCTGGCGCGAGCGCGGTTGGACGCCCATCGATGCGGCCGGCTATGCCGCGGCCTGGGCCCGTTTCGGCGGCAGCGTCATCACCCAGCCGCAGGTCGTCGCCCGCCTGGCCGGGCTGGCGGGCGTGCCGGTGCGCTACCTCGGGCATTGCGTCGACGGCGAGCTCAGGGCGGCGATCCCCACCTGGGGACGGCACCTGGCGTTGTCGCGGCGAGTGTTGAAGCGCCGGGGGCTGCGCAATCTCTTCGACCTGGGCAATGCCGAGGTGATCCTGCCGGTCGCGCCGAACGCGGGGGTGCCGTTGCGGCATGAGGTCGCCTACCTTTCCGAGTTGAACCGGCATGGCTTCAGTGGCCTGCGGCCGCAGCAGGAGCAGCTGGCCATGGCGCGGGCGCCGGAGGAGTGGTCGAAGAAGTTTCGTTACAACCAGCGGCGCGAATTGCGCCTGTTCGAGGAGGCGGGCGGCGTGGTGCGGGCGGTGGCGGAGTTCACCCCTGCCGAGCTGGCGGCCATCTACGGCGAGCTGTTCGAGCGCCGCTGGGGCTTCGAGGTGCCGGGCAAGCCGAGGCTGGCCGAGGTCTTCGGTCTGATGCGGGAATTCCTCCAGGGATCGCTGTTGATGCTGGACGGTTTTCCGGTGGCCGTTCAGGTGCTGTACAGGGCCGAATCGGCAGACTGGATCAGCTACGAGTACATCAATGGCGGTGTCGACCCTCGGGCTCAGCACCTCAGTCCCGGCAGCGTCCTCAGCTTCATCAACACCCAGGCTGCCTGGGCGGACGCGCGGGCGCGGGGCAAGGTATTGCGTTACTCGTTCGGGCGGGCCGATCGGGACTACAAGGATCGTTGGTGCAACAGGGTTGCCACCTTTAGGGTGTGAGTGAATGGATACACGCAAACAACAACTGCTGCGCCGTCACCGGCGCGGCAAGCGCCTGTTCATGGTCGCGGCGCTGCTGGTGCTGGTGGCGCTGGACTGGTTTGCCGGCTGGAACAGCCTGCCGGTGTTTCTGGTGCTGGCCTGGATCGCCCACGAGGCCTGGTTCGCCGACCACCTCTTCTATTCGCCGCGCGAAGACTATCGCTACGCCTTCCCCGACTCGGCGCCGCAGTTGGCCGGCCGTCTGGAAAAGGGGCGGCTGCAGCTGGACCTCGCCCAGCTGCCGGCCGAGGCCGACACCCTGATCCTCGCGGTGCAGGTGCGCAGCACCTGGCTGGGTCGCTGGCTGGATCCCCATGTACTGATTCGCGACGGCCAGCCCTGCGATCGTCAGGACTTCGAGCGCGGCGTGCGAGGCTGTCGCTACCTCAACCTGTCCGGTCTGCTGCCGGCTCTCCGGGAGGGGCGCGTGCAGTTGCGCGGACGCTTCTGCCGACTGGGCGCGGAGGTCAGCCTGTATGCCTTCAGCAATCCGGACTATGCCGCGCGTCGCCTGATGATCATCGCCCCCCATGCCGACGATGCCGAACTCGCCGCCTTCGGCCTCTACAGCCGCAGTGCGGAGGTCAGCATCGTCACCCTCACCCAGGGCGAGGTCGAGGCCCAGCATTATCGCCGCATGGGGCTCGACAAGGCGGCTGCCGCTCGCCTCAAGGGCCGTCTGCGCAGTTGGAGCAGCCTCAGCGTGCCGCTCTGGGGCGGCGTGCCGGCGAGTCGCTGCGTGCAGCTGGGGTATTACTGCCTGCAACTGACAGCCATGCGCGCCGAGCCGCACCGGGCCTTCCCGTCGCTGGAGTCCGGCGAGTCGGACATCCGCAGCGTGCGCCGGTTCAACCCCCTGGCGCTGCCGGGCGATGTCGACGGCATGCCCAGCTGGCACAACCTGGTGGGCGACCTCGCGGCGTTGCTCAAGCGATTTCGCCCCGAGGTGGTGGTGCTGCCCCACCCGGAACTGGATCCCCATCCCGACCATATCCAGGCCAGCCGGGCGCTGGACGAGGCCGTCGCGCTCGCCGGCTGGTGCCCCGAGGTGCGCCTGCTGTACGCCAATCACCTCTATGACAACGATCGCTGGCCCATGGGCCCGGTCGGCGCCGGCGTGGCGCTGCCGCCGCGTCAGCAACCCCTGCCGGCGGACGGCCTGTGGAGCCCGCTGCTGGATGCGGGGGCACGGCTGGACAAGACCCAGGCCCTGGCCATGCAGCACGACCTGCAGACCCCCCTGCCGCTGAAGAAGCGCCTGCGCCGGCTCATCCAGTGGCTGCTGGTCGGGCGGCGCTGGCCGGAGGTGGGGCAGGACGATTTCTTCCGCAAGGCGGTGCGTCGTCACGAGCTGTTCTGGGTGCGTCGCGCCGGTGTGCGGGAGTCGCGGGCCGACTGAGCGGCTATGTTATGATCCGCGGCGTTTTCGACGCTCCGGAGCCACCATGAAGCTGACCCTGCCCCGTTACGATCAAGCCCCCGTCCTGGTGGTGGGCGACGTCATGCTCGACCGCTACTGGCATGGCGGCACCTCGCGCATCTCGCCGGAGGCGCCGGTGCCGGTGGTGCGCGTGGAGCAGATCGAGGATCGCCCGGGCGGCGCGGCCAACGTCGCGCTGAACATCGCCGCGCTCGGCGCGCCG
>NZ_AVOF01000028.1:0-12355 GCF_000465935.2 Pseudomonas sp. EGD-AK9 | reverse complement strand
CGGCGTCGAGGTAGCCGTTGCGCGAGGACAGCGCCAGGCCGTCCTCGGCGCGCTGGGTCGGCGCGCCGATGATCTGGATCGGCATGTTGAGGTCGTGCACCAGGGCGCGAATCACCGCCAGTTGCTGGTAGTCCTTCTCGCCGAACACGGCCAGATCCGGCTGCACCATGTTGAACAGCTTGGTCACCACCGTGGCCACGCCCTCGAAGTGGCCGGGACGGCTGGCGCCGCACAGGCCTTCGGAGACGCCGGGCACTATCACCCGGGTCTGGTCGGCCATGCCGTGCGGGTAGATTTCCGCCACGTCCGGGTGGAACAGCAGGTGGCAGCCGGCGGCCAAGAGTTTTTCCTGGTCGGCGGCGAGAGTCCGCGGGTAGCTGGCCAGGTCCTCGCCGGCGCCGAACTGCAGCGGGTTGACGAAGATGCTGGCGACCACGAAGTCGGCGCGCTGGACGGCGGTCTCCACCAGGGAGACGTGGCCGGCGTGCAGGTTGCCCATGGTCGGCACGAAACCGATCTGCTTGCCCTCGGCGCGGGCCTGGGCGACGGCGGCGCGCAGTTCGCGCAGGGTCTTGACCGTGTTCATGCCGAGAACCCGTGTTCGGCGGCGGGGAAGCTGCCGTCCTTGACCGCCTGGACGTAGGCGGCGAGGGCGCCCTGGATGCTGCTCTGGCCGTCCATGAAGTTGCGCACGAACTTCGGCGCGCGGCCGGACAGCGACAGGCCGAGCATGTCGTGCTGCACCAGCACCTGGCCGTCGGTGGCAGGGCCTGCGCCAATGCCGATCACCGGAATCTTCACCGCCTGGCTGATTTCCGCGGCCAGTTCGCTGGGCACGCATTCGAGCAGCAGCATGGCGGCGCCGGCCTGTTCCAGAGCCATGGCGTCGGCGCGCATCTGCCGCGCCTGGGCCTCCTGGCGGCCCTGCACCTTGTAGCCGCCGAGGATGTTCACCGCCTGCGGGGTCAGGCCCAGGTGCGCGCACACCGGCACGCCGCGCTCGGCCAGCAGGCGGATCGGCTCGGCCAACCAGCCGGCGCCCTCCAGCTTGACCATATGGGCGCCGGCCTGCATCAGCCGGGCGCTGTTGGCCAGCGCCTGCTCGGTGGTGGCGTAGGCCATAAAGGGCAGGTCGGTGATGATCAGCGCGCCCTGGTTGCCGCGTTTGACGCAGGCGGTGTGGTAGGCCATCTCCTCGACGCTGACCGGCAGGGTGCTGTCGTGGCCCTGCAGCACCATGCCGAGGGAATCGCCGACCAGCAGCACGTCGACCCCGGCCTGGCAGGCGGCCTGGGCGAAGGTGGCGTCGTAGCAGGTCAGCATGGCGATCTTGGCACCGCTGTGCTTGAGGCTCTGCAGGGTGGTCAGGGTAACGTCAGGCATTTCAAGGGTCCTCGCTCAGGCTCGGTCGCGGCTTCTAAGCGGCGGCAATCCGGCCTGGATTGGCATAAAGGTGCGCCCGGCGGCGGGCGACGGGACGCCTATAGTCCTGATGGGGGCAGGCGAAGTCAATTGCAGGTGTTACCCGGCTGTTACTGGCGTTACCGCCAATGCGCGCGAGCGAGGCGGACGCTAGAGCGGGCGCGGGCTTGCGCCCAGGGTCAGGGGGAGTGCCTGGAGGAAATCCGTGATGCATGGCTGCAGAGTCGCCGCGGATGCAATCGGGAAATCCCCGGATGTCATCCGCGCTACTCGGCCAGGCGTTCCAGGCCGGTGAAGGGGCAGGCGGCCAGCAGTTCGCTCAGACGGCGGCCATCGGGCAGCTGCAGCTCGGCGGCGAGTTCGGCCAGGGGGTAGAGCACGAAGGGCCGCGCGTGCATATGGTAGTGCGGCACCGTCAGGCGTTCGTCGGCGATCGAGCGTTCGCCGAACAGCAGGATATCCAGGTCCAGGGTGCGCGGCCCCCAGCGTTCGGCCTTGCGCACGCGGCCCTGTTCCTGCTCGATACGCTGCAGGGCGTCGAGCAGCGTCCAGGGTTGCAGCGCCGTGTCCAGCGCCGCCACGGCGTTGACGTAGCGCGGCTGGTCGGGTGGGCCGAGCGGGTCGCTGGCATAGAAGGAGGAGTGGGCCAGCAGCCTGGTATCCGGCAACTGGGCGAGCGCGGCGAGGGCATCGCGCAGCTGCTGCAGCGGCTCGGCCAGGTTGCTGCCGAGGCCGATATAGACCCGCTCCATCATTCCTCGCCGACGCTGCCCGCGTCGTCGCGCTTGCGCCGACCGCTGCTGCGCCGGCGTTTGCGCGGCGCGTTGCCGGCTGCTTCGGGCTTGCCGGCGAGGTCGCGGATCATCTGCCGGCGCTGGCTGTCGCTGGCGTCCTGGTAGTCGGTCCACCAGTCGCCGAGGCCGCCGGTGTCCTCGCCGGCATGCTCGCGCAGCAGCAGGAAGTCGTAGCCGGCGCGAAAGCGCGGGTTGTCCAGCAGCAGGTCGGCGCGCTTGCCGCTGCGCCGCGGCAGGCGTTCCTGCATGTCCCAGATCTCGCGGATCGGGATGGTGAAGCGTTTGGGCACGGCGATGCGCTGGCACTGCTCGGCGATCAGCTCGTGGGCGGCTTCCTGCATCGCCGGGATCGGCGGCATGCCCTTGTCCTGCAATTGCAGCACGCGGGCCGGCAGGGCCGGCCAGAGCAGCGCGGCGAAGAGGAAGGCCGGGGTCACCGACTTGCCCTGGGCGATGCGCTCGTCGGTGTTGATCAGCGCCTG
This sequence comes from Pseudomonas sp. EGD-AK9, assembly GCF_000465935.2. Taxonomy (NCBI): domain Bacteria; kingdom Pseudomonadati; phylum Pseudomonadota; class Gammaproteobacteria; order Pseudomonadales; family Pseudomonadaceae; genus Pseudomonas; species Pseudomonas sp. EGD-AK9. Next base: position 9,657 of record NZ_AVOF01000028.1, on the reverse strand, counting down.
GCGGATCAGCCGCTCGGTGTACTCGGGGTTGCGCTTGAGCGCCTCGCCGCTGGCCGGGAACAGCTGGGCGAACAGGTCGTGCTCAAGCAGCAGGTCGAAGGTGTATTCGGCGTAGCCGGCGAGCAGCAGCTTGAGCACCTCGTCGAACAGGCGCGCGGCGGGGATGTCGCGCAGCATCGGCGCCAGGCGGCGGATCGGCGCGGCGCTGTGCTTCTCGATGTCGAAGTCCAGCTTGGCGGCGAAGCGCACCGCGCGGAGCATGCGCACCGGGTCTTCCAGGTAGCGCTGCTCGGGGTCGCCGATCAGCCGCACCTGATGGTTGCGCACATCGTGCATGCCGCGCGCGTAGTCGAGAATGTGTTCCTGGGACGGGTCGTAGTACAGCGCGTTGATGGTGAAGTCGCGGCGCTGGGCGTCGTCCTCCAGGCTGCCGTAGACGTTGTCGCGCAGGATGCGCCCGCTCTCGTGGCGCGCCGCCAGGTTGCTGTTCTCTTCGTCGTCGCCCTGTGGGTGGTTGGCGCGGAAGGTGGCGACCTCGATGATCTCGCGGCCGAAATGCACGTGGACCAGCTTGAAACGGCGGCCGATCACCCGGGCGTTGCGGAACTCCGCGCGCACCTGCTCGGGGGTGGCGCTGGTGGCCACGTCGAAATCCTTGGGCTCGATGTCCAGCAGCAGGTCGCGCACGCAACCGCCGACCAGGTAGGCCTGGTAGCCGGCCTTCTGCAGGCGTTCGACCACGCTGATGGCATGGCGGCTGATTTCGTTGCGGTTGATCGGGTGTTGCCGGCTGCTCAGCACCTCGGGGGTGCTGCGCGGGCGCTGCGCGCGGCGCAGGGGCGAGCGGAAAGACTTGAACAGCTTCTTCAGCATGGGATGCACTGTGTGGAGAAATGACCGGCCAGACGAAACGATGACCGCATGATTGCTGCGGATTCTAGCATCGTGTCGGGAGAAGGTGTGTAGAGCGGCAGGCGGGGATCCGGGGAGCGGAAGCTACTGGGGGAGCCTAAGCTCCCCCCCAAGTTGGTGCGTGCTTCGTTTTTATTGTTATTGAGGGCGCGTTGTTTTTGTTGTTTCGCCCTTCCCAAACGACCGTGGTCGGTTGGGTGCTCCCTGAAAGCGGGAGCCAATAGCAAACGGATTTCTTTGGACGCTGATGCTGCCATGACACTTGCGTGATCCAACCAGTACGGGTGCTGCCTCGGGGCAGTTTTATTGTTCTCGGCCTGGTCGTGGGGCGAACCCCAAGGGCAACTCCTCTCCAAAAGAATCAGTTAGCTGCGCCTCCATCTTGTTGTTCTTGTTGTTTTGGAGTCGTTACGTCTTGTTCTTATTGTGTGGGGCTTTGCTTGTTATTGTTGTTGTGCCAGAGATAAAGCAGATGCCGTGCCAGTTTTTGCGATTCCTTGTAAATCAAGGGTTTGCGGCAGGTGGGGGTCGATCGGAAGGGAGAAAAAAGCCGGGTTTTCGTTACCATTAGACCCGGCTTTTGTTACGAGATATTGATTCGGTAACAACCCGCGGAACCTGCGCGCAGGTCGGTTGTCACCCGGCGCGCGCGGTCAAGGGCCGCTGGTCACGCCGGATTTGCGCCGGGGGATGCCCAGGCGCTGGCGGCGTTCCCACAGGCACTTGCGGCTGATGCCGAGCTTGCGCGCCAGTTCGGTCTCGGTCATGTGGTCCTGGTGCTCGAGCACGAAGTGCTGGAAATAGTCCTCCAGCGACAGGTCTTCGGTGGGCTCGTGGCTGTTGCTGCTGCTCTGCCCGGCAGCCGCTGGCAGGCCGAAGTCGTCGTCCAGGTCGTCCAGCTCGATATCGATGCCCAGCAGGTCGGCCGAAATTTCCGCGCCCTCGCAGAGGATCACCGCACGCTCGATGGCGTTCTCCAGCTCGCGCACGTTGCCCGGCCAGGGGTAGTGACGGATGGCCTGCTCGGCGTCCTGGGCGAAGCGCAGCGGCTCGCGGCCCATGCGCGTGCACTGGCGTGCGAGGAAGGCCTGGGCGATTTCGCTGACGTCGCTGCCGCGCTCGCGCAGGGCGGGCAGCTTGAGGGCGATGACGTGCAGGCGGTAGTAGAGGTCTTCGCGGAACTGGCCGGTCTTGGCCAGGGTCTTGAGGTCGCGGTGGGTGGCGGCGATCAGGCGCACGTCGACCTTCTGCGACTGCACCGAGCCGACCCGGCGAATCTCGCCTTCCTGCAGCACGCGTAGCAGGCGCGCCTGGGCCTCCAGCGGCAGTTCGCCGATCTCGTCGAGGAACAGCGTGCCGCCATCGGCCGCCTCAACCAGGCCAGCGCGACCGGCGCTGGCACCGGTGAAGGCGCCCTTCTCGTGGCCGAACAGCTCGGATTCGATCAGGGTTTCCGGAATCGCCGCGCAGTTGACCGAGATCAGCGGCGCCTTGGCGCGCTTTGACAGGTTGTGCAGGGCGCGGGCGACCAGCTCCTTGCCGGTGCCGGACTCGCCCTGCACCAGCACGTTGGAGTCGGTGGGAGCGACCTTGCGGATCTTGCCGTAGAGCTCCTGCATGGCGGCGCAGGAACCGATGATGCCGATTTCGCCGTTGGCGTTGTCCACGACCTTTTCGCTGCCACCGTTACGTGGGCTGCTGGCGCTGGCCGCGGCTGGCGCGCTCTTGGCTTCCTGGCGATCGCGCAGGATGCGCGCCACGGCCTGCAGCATCTCGTCGTGGTCGAAGGGCTTGGCGATATAGTCGACCGCGCCCATCTTCATCGAGTCCACCGCCGAGCGCAGGCTGGCGTAGCTGGTCATGATCAGCACCGGGGTGCCCTCGGCCAGTTTGATCAACTCGGTGCCGGGCGCGCCGGGCAGGCGCAGGTCGCTGACGATCAGGTCGAAGCCGGGAATGCCGTAGCGTTCCTGGGCTTCCTGTACCGAGCCGGCTTCGCTGACCTGGTACTGGTTGCGCTCGAGCAGGCGGCGCAAGGCAGAGCGGATAATGGTTTCGTCTTCGACGATAAGAATATGTGGCATCAATTCGGTCTCTCGACGGTCTCTGGTCGCTAGTTACATCGCTACGGACGTCGCCTCGACATGCCGCGGTAGGGTGACCCGAATACGAGTGCCGAGTTGGCGCTCGGGGTCGGCCGGGCTGTCGATTGTTATCTGCCCATAATGCTCTTCCACGATCGAATAGACCAGCGCGAGGCCCAGCCCGGTGCCCTCGCCGGGGTCCTTGGTGGTGAAGAACGGCTCGAACAGGCGGTCGATGATCGCCTTGGGAATGCCGCTGCCTTCGTCCTCGACGATCAGGTCGACGGTGTGTTCGCTGGCCTCGCTGCGCACGCGGATGGCGCCGCCGGGCGGCGAGGCGTCGCGGGCATTGGACAGCAGGTTGATCAGCACCTGGGCCAGGCGCTGCGGATCGCCCTCGGCCCAGTGCTGCGGGTCGCAGAGGTTGTAGAACTGGATGTCGAAGTTGCGCTTGTTCAGCGACAGCAGGCCGATGGCGTCCTGGGCCACGTCGGCCAGGCACACCGGCTCCTCGCTGCGCTGGTGGCTGCCGGAGTGGGCGAAGCTCATCAGCGACTGGACGATGCGCGACACGCGCTTGGTCTGCTCGAGGATCTGCCCGCTGATCTCGATCAGCTCGGGGTCGCTTTCGCGCTCCTCGCGCAGGTTCTGCGCCAGGCAGGCGATGCCGGTGATCGGGTTGCCGATCTCGTGGGCCACCCCGGCGGCCAGGCGGCCGATGCTGGCCAGGCGCTCGGAGTGCACCAGCTTGTCTTCCAGCAGCTGGGTTTCGGTGAGGTCCTCGACCAGCAGCACCAGGCCGCTGTTGCCCGGCGCCAGCGGCTCGTCGATGGCCGCCTTGTGCAGGTTGAGCCAGCGGATCTGGCCGTCGACGGCCAGGTGCTGCTTATGCAGGTGCTGGTCGGGTAGTTCGATGAAGGTCTGCAGCAGGCCCTGCCAGGGCTCGGCCAGCGCCGACAGGCGCGAGCCGACGATGCGCTGCGCGGGAATCTCGGTGAGTTCCTCCATGGCCCGGTTCCACATCAGGATCTCCTGATCCTTGGCCAGCGAGCAGACGCCCATCGGCAGTTCCTGCAGGGTCTGGCGGTGGTAGCGGCGCAGCGCGTCGAGCTCGGCGGCCAGGCCGGTGAGGCGCGACTGGTAGTCCTCCAGGCGGCTCTCGATGAAGTGGATATCCTCGGTGACATAGCCCTCGCTGCCGGATTTGTAGGGCAGGAAGGTCTCGACTATGTCCTGCGCCACGCTGGGGCCCATCAGCCCGGAGAGGTTGGCCTCGATGCGGTCGCGCAGGCGGCGCAGGGCATAGGGGCGGCTCTCGTCGAACGGCAGGTGCAGATCGCGCAGGGCCTGTTCCACCTCGCGCTGGGCGGTCTTGGCGCCGAGCGGCTTGGCCAGCTGGGCGGCGAACTCCTGCGGCGACACCGCCACCAGCTCGCGGCGTTGCGGGCGGCGCACGTTGTCCACCGCGCAGGCCTCGGCGGCGCTCTTTTCCTCGGGGCTGGCCTCGGTGAACAGCGACACCAGGGTGAACACCAGCACGTTGGCCGCCAGCGAGGCGATGGCCGCCAGGTGCCAGCTGGCATCGTCGAGCACGTAGATGACGTTGAACAGCGGCAGGTAGAAGCCTTCCAGGTTGCCCAGCAGCGGCAGCAGCATGGTCAGCGCCCAGACGCCGATGCCGGCCAGCAGTCCGGCAAGAAAGCCGCGGCGGTTGGCGGTCGGCCAGTACAGCACCGAGAGCACGCCGGGGAGGAACTGCAGGGTGGCGACGAAGGCGACTATGCCCAGGTTGGCCAGGTCCTGCTGGGCACCGAGCAGCAGGTAGAAGCCGTAGCCGGCCATGATGATGAAGGCGATCAGCGCGCGCCGCGTCCATTTCAGCCAGCGGTAGATATTGCCCTCGGCCGGCGGCTGGTACAGCGGCAGCACCAGGTGGTTCAGCGCCATGCCCGACAGCGCCAGGGTGCTGACGATGATCAGCCCGCTGGAGGCCGACAGGCCGCCGACGTAGGCCAGCAGCGCCAGCGCCTCGCTGTTCACCGCGATGCCCAGCCCCAGGGTGAAGTATTCCGGGTTGGTGGTGGCGCCGAGCTTGAGTCCGGCCCAGAGGATCAGCGGCACCGCCAGGCTCATCAGCAGCAAAAACAGCGGCAGGCCCCAGCTGGCGCTGACCATGGCGCGCGGGTTTAGGTTTTCGGTGAAGGTCATGTGGTACATGTGCGGCATGACGATGGCCGAGGCGAAGAACACCAGCAGCAGGGTGCGCCAGGGGCCTTCCTGCAGCGGCGTGTGCAGGGTCGCCAGTGCGGCCTGGTTCTGCACCAGCCACATCTCCAGCTCGCGCGGGCCGCCGAACACCTGGTACAGCGCGTACCAGCCGATCACGCCGAGGGCCACCAGCTTGACCAGCGACTCGAAGGCGATGGCGAACACCAGGCCTTCGTGCTTCTCGCGGGTGGCGATATGGCGGGCGCCGAACAGGATGGTGAACAGGATGATCAGCCCGCAGTAGCTCAGCGCGACCTTCTCCTGCAGCGGCTCGCGGCTGAGGATGCCGATGGAATCGGCCACCGCCTGGATCTGCAGGGCCAGCAGCGGCAGCACGCCGATCAGCATGAACAGGGTGGTCAGCACCCCGGCCCAGGTGCTGCGAAAGCGGAAGGCGAACAGGTCGGCCAGCGACGACAGCTGGTAGGTGCGGGTGATGCGCAGGATCGGGTAGAGCAGCACCGGCGCCAGCAGAAAGGCGCCGGACACCCCCAGGTAGCTGGCGAGGAAGCCGTAGCCGTACTGATAGGCCAGGCCCACCGTGCCGTAGAAGGCCCAGGCGCTGGCGTAGACGCCCAGCGATAGGGTGTAGGTCAGCGGATGGCGGATGATCCAGCGCGGAATCAGGCCGTGTTCGCTGACCCAGGCGACGCCGAACAGGATCAACAGGTAGCCGGCGCTGATCAGGATCAGCTCGCTCAGGCTAAAGCTCGTCAGCATCGCGTTGGCTCTGCGAATGGGGATAAGGGGGAGCGCTCGAGGGGCGCCGGTTCGAGTCAGAGTTCATCGGCATCGCGTTGGCTCTGCAGGATGAAGGTGACGACGATCAGGATCAGCCACAGCAGGTAGGGCCGGTACCAGGCGCCATTGGGGTCGATCCACCAGTCCATGATGGCCGGGGAGAACAGGTAGATCCCCACCACCAGGATCAGAACCAATCGGTAGATATACATGCGGCATCTCGTCGGGGGATGCGGCGATGGTAAAGGAAGGCACGCGGTGCAAGCCACAAACTTGAGGCCGTATGTAGGCTGCGCCGCGCGCACCTTCTATGAAGACCGGGCATACGGCCTCGGTGCGCGTAGCGCAGCCTACGCGGTTGTCAGCGCAGCTGCGCCTCGGCCAGGGTGCGGCTGCGCGGAATGCGGCTGGCGTCCCAGTGGGCGATGCCCCAGGCCAGCAGCTCGGCGGGCGCGGCGCCCTGCAACTCGGTGGGCGCTTGCTGGCCCAGGGCGCGCAAGGCGCGCAGCAGCAGGGGGCCGGCCTGTTCGGCGGGCAGCGGCGGCGAGCGGTAGCTCTTGCCCAGCTTGTGGCCGTCGGGCTGGATGATCAGCGGCACGTGCAGGTAGCGCGGCTGCGGCAGCCCGAGCAGTTCCTGCAGGTAGAGCTGGCGTGGCGTGGAGTCGAGCAGGTCGGCGCCGCGTACCACGTCGGTCACCCCCTGCCAGGCGTCGTCCAGCACCACGGCGAGCTGGTAGGCGAACAGGCCGTCGCGGCGGCGAATGACGAAATCGCCTACCTCGCGTCCCAGCTGCTGGCCGAACTCGCCCTGCACGCGGTCGACGAAGCGGTATTCCAGCTGCGGCACGCGCAGGCGGATGGCGGCGCCATGCTCGGCGTGGCCGGCATCGCGGCAGGTGCCGGGGTAGATGCCGCCGTGCCCGGCCAACTGCTTGCGCGAGCAGGTGCAGGCATAGGCCAGGCCCTGAGCCAGCAGCCGCTCGATCACCGCGGCGTACTCGGCATGCCGATCGCGCTGGTACACCAGCTCGCCGTCCCAGGCGAAACCGTAGGTTTCCAGGGTGCGCAGGATGGCGTCCTGGGCGCCGGGCACTTCCCGCGGCGGGTCGAGGTCTTCCATGCGCAGCAGCCAGCGACCGCCGGCGGCGCGGGCGTCGAGGTAGGAAGCGAGGGCGGCGACCAGCGAGCCGAAGTGCAGGTAGCCGCTGGGGGTGGGGGCGAAGCGCCCGATATAGGAGTCGTTCATCGCTGGCGCAGCGTGAAGGGCAGAAACAGAGCGGGGCGCCTAGGCGCCCCGTCGTCGGTTCAGGAACCGATCTGCTTTTCCTTGATTTCCGCCAGGGTCTTGCAGTCGATGCACAGGGTGGCGGTGGGGCGGGCTTCGAGGCGGCGGATGCCGATTTCCACGCCGCAGGAGTCGCACCAGCCGTAGTCGTTGTCTTCGATCAGCTGCAGGGTCTCGTCGATCTTCTTGATCAGCTTGCGCTCGCGGTCGCGGGCGCGCAGTTCCAGGCTGAACTCTTCTTCCTGGCTGGCGCGGTCGGCCGGATCGGGGAAGTTGGCCGCTTCGTCCTGCATATGGTGCACGGTACGGTCGACTTCCTGCATCAGCTCCAGCTTCCACTTGTTGAGGATGCCGGTGAAGTGAGCGCGCATCGGCTCGCTCATGTATTCCTCGCCCTTCTTCTCTTCGTAGGGCTGGAAACCGCGAACCAGCTGGCTAGTGCTCTTTGCTTTTTCTTTGGTGGGCATGGATGACCGCCTCTCACTCTCTCGAATCCACTGCGCAGGTTATGTCCATTGCCGATCCGAACTCGGCCCTGCGGCTGCAAGCGGGCGAACTTACCAGATCGAATCGGGGTGCGCTACTCCCGGTTGTCCATGGTTTGCCGCCCTCGTACACAAAAGCTCGAAGCCCATCCGTGGTTTTGTCGAGCCCTGCTAGAATCCGCGCCTCGAAACCTCGCAAGGCAGGCCCATGGCTCAGCTCTACAGTGCGCGCAGTCGCGCCATCGAACCCTTTCACGTCATGGCCTTGCTGGCGCGGGCCAACGAACTGCAGGCCGCCGGCCACGATGTCATCCACCTGGAAATCGGCGAGCCGGATTTCACCACTGCCACGCCCATAGTCGAGGCCGGGCAGGCGGCGCTGGCCGCCGGCCACACCCGCTACACCGCGGCGCGCGGTGTGCCGGCCCTGCGCCAGGCCATCGCCGACTTCTACGCCGCGCGACATCGGCTAAGCATAGACCCTGAACGCATCCTCATAACGCCCGGTGGCTCCGGCGCGCTGTTGCTGGCCGCGAGCCTGCTGGTCGACCCGGGCAAGCACTGGCTGCTGGCCGACCCCGGTTACCCCTGCAACCGCCATTTCCTGCGCCTGGTGGAAGGTGCCGCGCAACTGGTGCCGGTCGGCCCCGAGGTGCGTTACCAGCTGACCCCGCAACTGGTGGAGCGGCATTGGGATTCGGACAGCGTCGGCGCGCTGGTCGCCTCGCCGGCCAACCCTACCGGCACCCTGCTGCACAAGGACGAGATGGCGGCGCTGGCCGCCTGCCTCAAGCAGCGTGGCGGCCATCTGGTGGTGGACGAGATCTACCACGGCCTGACCTACGGCTGTGACGCTGCCAGCGTGCTGGAAGTGGACGACGAGGCCTTCGTGCTCAACAGTTTCTCCAAATATTTCGGCATGACCGGCTGGCGCCTCGGCTGGCTGGTGGCGCCGGAAAACGCGGTGCCCGAGCTGGAGAAACTGGCGCAGAACCTCTACATCAGTGCGCCGTCCATGGCCCAGCATGCCGCGCTGGCCTGTTTCCAGCCGGCCACCCTGGCGATTCTCGAAGAGCGCCGCCACGAGTTCCAGCGCCGCCGCGACTACCTGCTGCCGGCGCTGCGCGAGCTGGGCTTCGGTATCGCCGTGGAGCCTGAAGGCGCCTTCTATCTATACGCGGACATCTCGGCCTTCGGCGGCGACGCCTTCGCCTTCTGTCGCCACTTCATCGAGACCGAGTACGTGGCCTTCACCCCGGGGCTGGATTTCGGCCGCCACCAGGCCGGCCATCATGTGCGCTTCGCCTATACGCAGAACCTCGAGCGCCTGGAGCAGGCGGTCGAGCGCATCGCCCGCGGCTTGAGCAGCTGGAACCCCGATGCGCTTTGATCCGCCACTGGAGGCGGGGCGGCTGCTGCGCCGCTACAAGCGCTTTCTCGCCGATATCGAGAGCGTCAGCGGCGAGGCGCTGACCATCCACTGCGCCAACACCGGCTCGATGCTCAACTGCATGAGCGCGGGCTGCCGGGTGTGGTTCAGCCGCAGCAACGACCCCAAACGCAAGCTGCCGGGTAGCTGGGAGCTGAGCGAAACGCCACAGGGGCGCCTGGCCTGCATCAATACCGCGCGGGCCAATGCGCTGGTGGAGGAGGCGCTGCGCGCCGGGCTGATCGCCGAGCTGGCCGGTTTCGTTGCGCTCAAGCGCGAGGTGCCCTACGGGGTGGAGAACAGCCGCGCCGATTTTCGCCTGGATTACGCCGACGGCCCGGCCTATGTCGAGGTCAAGAACGTGACCCTGGGTTTCGATGGCACGGATGTGGCGGCCTTTCCCGATGCGGTGACCGCGCGCGGCGCCAGGCACCTGCGCGAGCTGGCCGCGCT
>NZ_AVOF01000027.1:0-12410 GCF_000465935.2 Pseudomonas sp. EGD-AK9 | reverse complement strand
GGTCAGCCAGCCGGCGCCGAGCCGCCCGCCGCTGGCCACGGCGCCGGTTTCGCAGGCGAGCAAGCCGGTACCGGTCAAGACCGCTCCGGCTACCACGCCGGTTACCCCGGTGATCCGTTCCGCCAGCGGTTGGGCCTGGCCTGCGCAGGGTACGGTGATCGGGCGTTTTTCCTCAAACGGCAGTTTGAATAAAGGCATTGATATCGCCGGGGAATTAGGACAGCCTGTTTTAGCTGCGTCTGATGGTTCAGTGGTGTACGCCGGGAGTGGTTTGCGGGGCTACGGCGAGTTGATCATCATCAAGCACAGCGATACCTACGTAAGTGCTTACGGTCATAACCGCAGGTTGTTGGTACGGGAGGGGCAGCAGGTCAAGGCCGGGCAAAACATTGCCGAGATGGGGTCCACAGGGGCCGACAGGGTGAAGCTGCATTTCGAGATTCGCCGCCAAGGTAAACCTGTAGATCCGCTGCAATATCTGCCACGTCGTTGATCCGCCAGCCGGCTCGTCCCATCACGTAGGAGGGACGGGCTCGGGTGTGGCCAGGATGGTTCCGCCAGAGTCTGTTGTCGAACTCAGCTAGGGACAACAACAATGGCTCTCACCAAAAAAGAAGCGCCGGAGTTTGACGTCGACGATGAACTGCTCCTGATGGAGCCGGGCATCGTTCTGGGCGAGGTTCAGAGCGACGAGGCGGAAACGCCGGCCGCACGTGCCAAGACCAAGCACGCCACCCCCTCCAAGCAGCACAAGTACATCGATTACACCCGGGCGCTCGACGCCACTCAGCTTTACCTCAACGAAATCGGCTTCTCCCCTCTGCTTACTCCCGAAGAGGAAGTGCACTTCGCGCGCCTGGCGCAGAAGGGCGATCCGGCCGGGCGCAAGCGCATGATCGAGAGCAACCTGCGCCTGGTGGTGAAGATTGCTCGGCGTTACGTCAATCGCGGCCTGTCGCTGCTCGATCTGATCGAGGAGGGCAATCTGGGGTTGATTCGCGCGGTGGAAAAATTCGATCCGGAGCGGGGGTTCCGTTTCTCGACCTATGCGACCTGGTGGATCCGCCAGACCATCGAACGGGCCATCATGAACCAGACGCGCACCATCCGTTTGCCGATTCATGTGGTCAAGGAGCTCAACGTCTACCTGCGTGCGGCTCGCGAACTGACCCAGAAGCTCGACCACGAGCCCTCTGCGGAAGAAATTGCCAACCTGCTGGAAAAACCGGTGGGCGAGGTCAAGCGCATGCTCGGCCTCAACGAGCGGGTGTCCTCGGTGGACGTCTCGCTCGGTCCGGACTCGGACAAGACCCTGCTCGACACCCTGACCGACGACCGGCCGACCGACCCCTGCGAGCTGTTGCAGGACGACGACCTGTCGCAGAGCATCGATCAGTGGCTGTCGGACCTGACCGACAAGCAGCGTGAAGTGGTGGTGCGCCGTTTCGGCCTGCGTGGCCACGAGAGCTGCACGCTGGAGGAAGTAGGCCAGGAGATCGGCCTGACCCGCGAGCGGGTGCGGCAGATCCAGGTCGAGGCGCTCAAGCGTCTGCGCGAAATCCTCGAGAAGAACGGCCTGTCCAGCGACGCCCTGTTCCAGTAAGACGGCGCGCTCATCAAGAACCCGGCTGCGGCCGGGTTTTTTCTGCCTGGCCATGTAAGCCATCGCTTACAGGTGCTGTCAGCCTTTGTGCGGAAAGGTCGCGAGCTTCTCGCCGTTATGTCGTTCTATTTTTATTAAGTTATTGTTTTTGAATGATTTATTCTCGCGGGCAAAAGGCTGTGGCGCGCTCCGTCGTGCCCCGGGCCGGGGTTGTGAGCGCTGCTGCAGCGACTAATATCACTCTCGTGCTCAGGGACAAGCACGGGTCATCAGGACGATGATCGGGAACATCGCAAGAAGCGATTCATCAGGACGATGAGTTGGGAAACAAAGGGACTAGGGACAAAAGAGTGGGCGGCGCAAGCCGCCCCTTTTTTTATCTCTGAAAAACAGAAGACCCGCACTTGGCGGGTCTTGGTGTTTTCAGCCTGGCGCTCAGCGCTCCAGGTGCTGCAGCTTGTCCTTCACGCCATCCCATTCCTCGGCGTCCGCCAGGGCGTCCTTCTTCTCGGTGATGTTCGGCCAGACTTCGGCCAGGTCGGCGTTCAGCTCGATAAATTCCTGCATGTCCTCCGGCACCTCGTCTTCGGAGAAGATCGCCTGGGCCGGGCACTCGGGCTCGCACAGGGCGCAGTCGATGCACTCGTCCGGGTGGATCACCAGGAAGTTCGGGCCTTCGTAAAAGCAATCCACCGGGCAGACTTCCACGCAGTCGGTGTATTTGCACTTGATGCAGTTGTCGGTAACGACGAAGGTCATGTCTGATTCTCTCCTCGGGCGGCGGCCTGGGCTCTTTCTGCGAAGGGCTGCCAGGTGCTCTGTTCAGTGGCCGCGGCTCAGGCTGTAAACCGGGCAAGTCGTAAAATTGCGCGCGATTCTAGCAGCTTGCGCGCGGCTGCGTTAGATGCGCGTCTTCCATGTATATAACAGCTCCAGCGCCTTGCGCGGGCTCAGATCATCCGGATTGATCTTGTGCAATTCCTCCAGCAGCGGGTGCGGCACGCTGGCGAACAGGTCGCTCTGCATCGGCACCTGCGCTTTGCCGGGCTCCTGGCGCGGCAGATCGTGCGGCAGGCTGGTGGTCTCCAGTCGCGCCAGGTGCTCGCGCGCGCGGGCGATCACCGTGCCGGGCACGCCAGCCAGTTGCGCCACCGCCAGGCCGTAGCTCTGGCTGGCTGGCCCGGGCTGGACGTGGTGGAGGAAGACGATGCGTTCGTTGTGCTCGGTGGCCGAGAGGTGCACGTTGGCCACCACCGGCTCGCTTTCCGGCAGCACGGTCAGCTCGAAGTAGTGGGTGGCGAACAGGGTGAAGGCGCGCAGCCGCGCCAGGTGCTCGGCCGCCGACCAGGCCAGCGACAGGCCGTCGAAGGTGCTGGTGCCGCGGCCGACTTCGTCCATCAGCACCAGGCTGCGCTCGCTGGCGTTGTGCAGGATGTTGGCGGTCTCGCTCATTTCCACCATGAAGGTCGAGCGGCCGCCGGCCAGGTCGTCCGAGGAACCGATACGGGTGAAGATGCGGTCGACCAGCGACAGCTCGCAGGCCGCCGCCGGGACGAAGCTGCCGATATGGGCCAGCAGCACGATCAGCGCGGTCTGGCGCATGTAGGTGGACTTACCGCCCATGTTCGGCCCGGTGATGATCAGCATGCGACGGCTGTCGTCGAGGTTCAGGTCGTTGGCCACGAAGGGCGTGGTCAGCACCTGTTCGACCACCGGGTGACGCCCCTGGTCGATGCGCATGCAGGGCTCCTCGGCGAAACGCGGACGATTGAGGTCGAGATTCAGTGCGCGTTCGGCCAGGTTGCTCAGTACGTCCAGTTCGGCCAACGCCGCGGCGCTGCCGAGCAGCGGCGCCAGGTGGCCGATCAGGTGCTCGAGCAGTTCGTCGTAGAGCATCTTTTCGCGGGCCAGGGCGCGGCTCTTGGCCGACAGCGCCTTGTCCTCGAACTCCTTGAGCTCCGGGGTGATGAAGCGCTCGGCGCCCTTGAGCGTCTGCCGGCGAATATAGTCGGCCGGTGCCGATTCGGCCTGCTTGGTCGGCAGCTCGATAAAGTAGCCGTGCACGCGGTTGTAGCCGACCTTGAGGTTGGCCAGGCCAGTGCGGGCTTTCTCGCGCGCTTCCAGGTCCATGAGGAACTGGCCGGCGTTCTCGCTCATCGCCTGCAGCTCGTCCAGCTCGGCGTCAAAGCCGGTCTTCAGCACGCCGCCGTCGCGGATTACCGCCGGCGGGTTGTCGATGATGGCGCGGGCCAGCAGATCGGCCAGTTCCGGGTAGGTGGCGATGCTCGAGGCCAGCTGCTGCAGGTGCGGGGTGTCCAGGTCGGTCATCGCCTGCTGCAGTTTGGGTAGCGCTGCCAGGGCGTCGCGCAGGCGCGCCAGATCGCGTGGACGGGCGTTGCGCAGGCCGATACGGGCGAGGATGCGCTCCAGGTCGCCGATCTCCTTGAGCTGCGGTTGCAGCGTTTCGAAGCGGTAACCGTCGAGCAGGCAGGCAATGGCGTCCTGGCGTGCCTCCAGTACCGCGCGATCACGCAGCGGGCGGTTCAGCCAGCGGCCCAGCAGGCGGCTGGCCATGGCGGTCTGGCAGCGGTCCATGACCGACTGCAGGGTGTTGTCGCGGCCGCCGGCGAGGTTGATGTCCAGCTCCAGGTTGCGCCGGCTGGCGCCGTCGAGGATCACCGTATCGTCCAGGCGCTCGTGACGCAGGCTGCGCAGGTGGGGCAGGGCGGTGCGCTGGGTTTCCTTGGCGTAGGCCAGCAGGCAGCCGGCGGCACCGATGGCCAGGGTCAGGTGCTCGCAGCCGAAGCCTTTCAGGTCCTGGGTGCCGAACTGCTGGCACAGGCTCTTGAATGCCGTGTCGCGCTCGAAGTCCCAGGGCGCACGGCGGCGCGAGCCCTTGCGCTTTTCCGCCGGCAGGTCCTGCGGCCAATCGTCGGGGATCAGCAGCTCGGCGGGGTTCAAACGTTCCAGCTCGGCCAGCAGATTTTCCCAGCCCTTGATCTCCTGCACGCTGAAGCGGCCGCTGGTGATATCCAGCACGGCCAGACCGAACAGGCGCTCGTCGCCGAGCACGGCGGCCAGCAGGTTGTCGCGGTGCTCGTCGAGCAGGGCCTCATCGCTGATGGTGCCGGGGGTGATGATGCGCACCACCTGGCGTTCCACCGGGCCCTTGCTGGTGGCCGGGTCGCCGATCTGCTCGCAGATCACCACCGACTCGCCGAGCTTGACCAGCTTGGCAAGGTAGCCTTCCAGCGAATGGAAGGGGATGCCGCACATGGGGATCGACTGGCCGGCGGACTGGCCGCGGGCGGTGAGGGTGATATCCAGCAGCTTCGCGGCTTTCTTCGCGTCTTCGTAGAAGATCTCGTAGAAATCCCCCATGCGGTAGAACATCAGCTGGTCCGGGTGCTGGTTCTTCAGTTTCCAGTACTGCTGCATCATTGGGGTGTGCTGGGAGAGGTCCGTCATGGTCTCGACTGTCCGGCTTAAATCGCAAAAGCGCCTAGTGTAGGGTATCGGCCTGGCCCGTTTCACCCCGGAGAGCATATGGATTCCATCAGTCACCTGGCCGCGCAGCTCGGCCGGCAGTTGCAAGCCGCCGGTGCCCAGGTCAGCACCGCCGAGTCCTGCACTGGCGGCGGCATCGCCGAGGCAATCACCCGTATCCCCGGCAGTTCGGCTTGGTTCGAAGCCGGCTACGTCACCTATTCCAACGCACAGAAGAGCAAGCAGCTGGGCGTGCCGGCCGAGTTGTTCGGCACCGTCGGCGCAGTCAGCCGCGAGGTGGTCGAGGCCATGGTGCGCGGCGCCCAGGCCCGCAGTGGGGCGCGCTACGCGGTGGCGGTCAGCGGCGTGGCGGGGCCCGACGGCGGTTCGGCAGAGAAACCGGTGGGCACCGTATGGCTGGCCTGGGGCGACGGCGAGCGCCTGTACAGCATGCGCAAACACTTCCCCGGTGATCGCGGCGAAGTGCGCCGACAAACGGTCGAGGCCGCACTGGCGGGGCTTTCGCGCCTGCTGGCCGAGGAAAATCCGGTAATGGGGTAGGCGGGCGACTTGCCCTGTGGAATAATACTGTCTACTTATACAGTTGTCGGCGGCCGCTGAGGCCTTGAGCACGTGAGGATACAAATGGACGAGAACAAGAAGCGCGCCTTGGCGGCTGCCCTGGGTCAGATCGAGAAGCAGTTCGGCAAGGGCGCGGTAATGCGCATGGGCGATCACGAGCGCCAGGCCATCCCGGCCATCTCCACCGGCTCGCTGGGCCTGGACATCGCCCTGGGCATTGGCGGCCTGCCGAAGGGCCGGATCGTCGAGATCTACGGACCGGAATCCTCCGGTAAGACCACCCTGACCCTGTCGGTGATCGCCGAAGCGCAGAAGATGGGGGCCACCTGCGCCTTCGTCGACGCCGAGCACGCCCTCGACCCCGACTATGCCGGCAAGCTCGGCGTGAATGTCGACGACCTGCTGGTGTCGCAGCCGGATACCGGCGAGCAGGCGCTGGAAATCACCGACATGCTGGTGCGTTCCAATGCCGTCGATGTGATCATCGTCGACTCCGTGGCAGCCCTGGTGCCCAAGGCGGAAATCGAAGGCGAGATGGGCGACATGCACGTCGGCCTGCAGGCCCGTCTGATGAGCCAGGCGCTGCGCAAAATCACCGGCAACATCAAGAACGCCAATTGCCTGGTGATCTTCATCAACCAGATCCGCATGAAGATCGGCGTGATGTTCGGCAGCCCGGAAACCACCACCGGCGGTAACGCGCTGAAGTTCTACGCCTCGGTGCGCCTGGACATCCGCCGCACCGGCGCGGTGAAGGAAGGCGAGGAAGTGGTGGGCAGCGAAACCCGCGTGAAGATCGTCAAGAACAAGGTGGCACCGCCCTTCCGCCAGGCCGAGTTCCAGATCCTCTACGGCAAGGGCATCTACCGCAACGGCGAGATCATCGACCTGGGCGTGCAGCAGGGCCTGGTGGAGAAGTCCGGTGCCTGGTACAGCTACCAGGGCAACAAGATCGGCCAGGGCAAGGCCAACGCGGCCAAGTACCTGGAAGACAACCCGGAAGTGGCGCGCGCCATCGAGGGTCAGGTTCGCGAGAAGCTGCTGGTCGGCGGTGCACCGGTGAAAGCCTCGGCCGATGACCTGGCCGACGCCGAAGTCGACTTCTAAGCCTGCGCAGCATGTCCGTGGTGCTGGATAACCCGCTCGCCGTCAGGCGGGCGGCCATGGATCTGCTGGCGCGGCGCGAACATGGGCGGGTGGAGCTGACGCGCAAGCTGCGCAAACGCGGCGCACCCGAGGCGCTGATCGAGGCTGCATTGCAGCGTTTGGCCGAAGAGGGCCTGCTCTCGGAGGCGCGTTACCTGGAAAGCTTCGTCGCCTACCGCGCCCGCGCCGGCTATGGCCCGCAGCGCATTCGCGAAGAGCTGGGCCAGCGCGGTCTGGCGCGCGGCGACATCGACCAGGCGCTGCGCGACAGCGGCATCGACTGGTTCGAACAGCTGCGCGAGACCTGGCAGCGCAAGTATGGCGGCCAGCTGCCGGGCGATGTTCGCGAGCGCGCCCAGCAGGGGCGCTTTCTCGCCTATCGCGGTTATTCCCTGGAGATGATCGGCCGTCTGCTGCGTGGCTGCGACGAGTAAGTCAGTGGCCCGTTCGCGTGGGGGCGCACCCTATGAGGCGACAATCCCATGGTGCGTAACCCATGATCGGGACAATTCGATGGATCCCTTGGTGGGTTACGCGGTGCACGACTTTCGTCTGCGCCCGCGCAACCAAGGTTCGGCGCCGCTAATCCAGTCTGCGGCGAAGTGACACTTATGGTTGCGCCTGTCTGAAACGCTGCCCCGACAGCGCCGGGTGGTACAGCGGCTGCACCTTGTTGCCGGCCGGATCGAGCAGATGGAAGCTGCGCGCCCCGTCGCCATGGTCGAAGGGGCGATCCAGCAGGGTCACGCCTTGGGCCTTGAGGTACTGGTACCAGGCGTCCAGCTCCTCGACGCTGTCGACGATGAAACCGTAATGATCGACCAGCGGCACGCCATGGCTTTCGGCGTAGGCGCGGCCGAGCGACAGGTTGTCGTTGCCGCAGGTCAGGTAGACCAGGTCCTGGTTGGCGCGGTGCAGCACCTGCATGCCCAGCACCTCGACGTAGAAACGCTC
This sequence comes from Pseudomonas sp. EGD-AK9, assembly GCF_000465935.2. Classification (NCBI taxonomy): domain Bacteria; kingdom Pseudomonadati; phylum Pseudomonadota; class Gammaproteobacteria; order Pseudomonadales; family Pseudomonadaceae; genus Pseudomonas; species Pseudomonas sp. EGD-AK9. The sequence continues at coordinate 4,639 of NZ_AVOF01000027.1, read as the reverse complement.
GCATTCCTCCAGATTGAGCACCAGGAGCGCCAGGTGGCGCAGGCCATTGAGGCGGGAAGGACGTTCGAGCATGTGCGGGCACTCCAATATGTATACAATTTGCCTGTCAATATAAGACATAAAGGAGTTCGCTGTGTACTGCCTGCTGCTCAAGACCCAGCTCAAGCCGGGTAGCTTCGCTGCCTTCATGGACGCCATGCGCGTCAACGCCGCCGCCTCGGTGCGCGACGAGCCCGGCTGCCTGACCTTCGATGTGCTGCGCGACCGCAGCGACCCGGATCTGGTCTGGCTGTACGAGGTCTACGTCGACGAGGCGGCTTTCGAGGCGCATATGCGCACGCCGCATTTTCTCGCCAGCCGGCCGCTGGTCGAACCGCTGATCGAACGCCAGGACGCCATCGAGGCCGACCTGCTGGCGCTCAATCCGTCACGCTGACGGCGCGGCGGCCGGGTGCGCCGCGCGCCGACCCCGGCGGGCTCAACCCAGATGAAAACCGCCGTCGATGGGGATGATGGCGCCGGTCATATAGGCCCCGGCGCTGCCGGCCAGACTCAGGGCCAGCGCCGCCATCTCGTCCTCGCGGCCCCAGCGCTGCATGGGAATGACCGCGGTATCGGCGGCCAGCGCCGCCTCGTCCTCGGCGATAAAGCGGGTCATCTTGCTCGGGAAGCGGCCGGGGGCGATCACGTTGACGTTGATGTGCTCGCCCACCAGCTCCTTGGCCAGCATCCGCGACAGCTGGTGCAGCGCCGCCTTGCTCGGGCCGTAGGCATAGGCCTGCTCGCCCATGGCGCTGATGCCGGCCACCGAGCCGATATTGATCACCCGCGCCGGGCAGTCGGTCGAGCCGGCCTTGCGCAGCAGCGGCAGCAACTGCTGGATGCAGCCGAACACCGAGGTGACGTTGAGCTGCATGACCTTTTCCCAGCCCTTGGCCGGGTAGCTTTCCAGCGGTGCGCCCCAGGTGGTGCCGGCGTTGTTGACCAGGATGTCCAGGCGCTCGATGCGTTCGCCCAGCTCGCGGGCCAGCGCCTGCACGCCTTCCTCGCTGGCCAGGTTGGCGGCGAGGCCCTGGCAGTGGCCGAACGCCGACAGTTCGGCGGCAGTCTGCGCGCAGGCCTCGCCGTCGCGGGCGCAGATATAGACCTGGGCGCCGGCCTCGACGAAGGCCTTGGCGATCATCAGGCCGATGCCGCGGGTGCCGCCGGTGACCAGGGCGGTACGCCCGGCAAGGGAGAAATAGCAATGCATGGAGGAGGCCTCGGAGTTGGCTGATCGGGTCTCCAGCCTAGGGCCGCGCGTGGCAGAACGCAGGCATCATTGCCGGGCGAAATGCTGCCCTATGCGCAGGCTGCGTCGTGCGTGCGGATCGAGGCGCGCTGCAAGCCTGTCCCCGATGCGCTCCGACGCGCCCATCGTGCGGACAGAAAAAAGCCGGGCAGGCGCCCGGCTCTCGTGTCTCGCTCGAAGTCAGTCGCGGCGGCCTTCGACCGGCTTGCCGTCGACCGTGCCTTCCTTGAGCATGATCTGGTATTCCTTGCCGTCCTTCTCCACCTGGTGCAGGCGCACCAGCAGGTGGCCCCAGTCCTTGGCGAACCACAGCACGGTCTTGCGCGCGCTCTGGGTGGGGTCGCGCACCCGCTCGACCTTGATCGCGTCGATCAGGCCGGCCTTGGTGCGCACCACTTCCTCGCCGAGCACGCGGAAGTCGTAAGTCTCGATCTCGTCGCCGTCCACCACCTGGTAACTCATGCTCTGCTTGCCGGCGGCGACGTCCTGCTGCAGGGCGACCTGGTAAGTCGACTTGTCCTGCAGGCCGCGGTTGAGCGGGAAGCGCACCGCGTCGCCGCGGTCGTTACCGAGCACCTGCTTCTGTTCCCAGTCGAAGTCCTGCTCGACGGTCTTGCCCTTGCCCAGGCCGCTGCGGTTGAAGCGGTAGGTCAGCGGCAGCAGGGCCTGGTTGTCGACGCGGAAGGTGCTTTGCTCGGAGAGGCTGGCGACCAGCATCGAGGCCTCGAAATTGAGGGTCCAGCGGCCGTCGTCCTCGCGCTTGAGGCTGCGCTCGGCGCTGCCGCTGACCGGCAGCTGCTTCCAGTCCGCGGTGTAGCTGGCGGAGAAGGGTTGCAGCTCGCTGGCGAGGGCGGGCAGGCTGAGCAGGGTCAGGGCGAACAGCAGGGCACGACGCATAGAGTCTCCTAGGTTCGAATCAGGTGGCCGCTGGCGGGCAGCGGCTGGCCATCCAGCATTGCGCCTTGGGCGCCAAGACGCAAGCGGCCCTCGGCGAACCAGCGCACGGCCAGCGGATAGATCTGGTGCTCCTGGCGGTGCACGCGTTGGGCCAGGCTGTCGGCGGTGTCGTCTGCGGCAACCGGCAGCACAGCTTGTACGACCAGAGGGCCGCCATCGAGTTCCTCGGTGACGAAGTGCACGCTGCAGCCGTGCTCGGCGTCGCCGGCCTCCAGCGCCCGCTGATGGGTGTGCAGGCCCTTGTGTTTGGGCAGCAGCGAGGGATGGATATTCAGCAGGCGGCCGGCGTAGTGCTGGACGAAGCCCGGGGTGAGGATGCGCATGAAACCGGCCAGCACCACCAGATCGGGCTGGTGGGCGTCGATGGCCTGGATCAGCGCCGCGTCGAACGCCTCGCGGCCGTCGAACTGCTTGTGATCGAGCACCGTTGTGGCGATCCCGGCGGCCTGAGCGCGCTGCAGGCCGTAGGCATCGGCGCGGTTGGAGATCACCGCGGCGATGCGCGCCGGATTGCCGTCATCGGCGCTGCTGTCGATCAGCGCCTGCAGGTTGCTGCCCGATCCGGAGATCAGGACGACGACGTTGCAGGGCATCAGTGGGCTTTCAGGTTGTTCAGCTGAACCTGGGCGGCGCCTTCGCCGGCCACGGCGATCTGGCCGATCACCCAGGGCGCTTCGCCGCTGGCGCGCAGGCTGGCCAGGGCGGTCTCGACCTGGTCCTGGGCGACGCAGATGACCATGCCGACGCCGCAGTTGAGCACGCGGTGCATCTCGTGCTCGTCGACATTGCCTTGCTGCTGCAGCCAGTCGAACACTGCCGGGCGCTGCCAGCTGGCCACGTCGACCACGGCCTGGGCGCCTTGCGGCAGTACGCGCGGGATGTTGTCGAGCAGGCCGCCGCCGGTGATGTGGGCCATGGCCTTGACCGCGCCGGTGTCCTTGATCAGCTTGAGCAGCGGCTTGACGTAGATGCGCGTCGGCGCCATCAGCAGGTCGGCCAGAGCCTTACCGTCCAGTTGTACCTGTTCGATGTCGGCACCGGAGACTTCGATGATCTTGCGGATCAGCGAGTAGCCGTTGGAGTGCGGGCCGGAGGAGGGCAGGGCGATCAGCGCGTCGCCGGCGACCACCTTGGAGCCGTCGATGATCTCGCTCTTCTCCACCACGCCGACGCAGAAGCCGGCCAGGTCGTAGTCTTCGCCTTCGTACATGCCCGGCATCTCGGCGGTTTCACCACCGACCAGGGAGCAGCCGGCCAGCTCGCAGCCGGCGCCGATGCCGGTGACCACGGTGGCGGCCACGTCGACGTTGAGCTTGCCGGTGGCGTAGTAGTCGAGGAAGAACAGCGGCTCGGCGCCGCACACCACCAGGTCATTGACGCACATGGCGACCAGGTCCTGGCCGATGCTGTCGTGCTTGTTCAGGTTCAGCGCCAGACGCAGCTTGGTGCCGACGCCGTCGGTGCCGGATACCAGCACCGGCTGCTTGTAACCGGCCGGGATCTCGCACAGGGCGCCGAAGCCACCCAGGCCCCCCATGACTTCCGGACGCGCGGTGCGCTTGGCCACGCCTTTGATGCGTTCGACCAGGGCCTCGCCGGCATCGATGTCGACGCCTGCGTCCTTGTAGCTGATGGAGGGTTGCTTGCTCATAGATCCGGGCCTTTGGATGGGGAGTTCGTGTAGGCGCCGATGTGGCGGGGCCCGTGCAGGGGCCCGGCGCATGCACCGGCTGGCGAAGGCGCGCGATTTTATCAGGCTTGCCCGGTAGCGGCCACTCGCGTGCATGCGCTTCGTCGCGGGCAAGCGCTCAGGTTGCCGGGGCTGGAGCGGCTGTTTAAGGTATACGCCTTTGCGCACGGACTCCGTGCCATCACCCGTCTGCGAGAGCCCGCCATGCGCCTGTCCGTCCGCCCGATCCTGTTCTGTCTGTCGCTGCTGTGCCTGCCGGCCCTGGCCGCGCCGGTCGCCGGCCTGTATCAGGTGCGCGAGGCGGTGGCCGACCAGCAGCCGGAGACCCGCGACGCGGCCATGCAGCGTGCCCTGCAGACCCTGGTGCAGCGCCTGACCGGCGATGCCGAGGCGCTGCAGAGTGCCAAGCTGGAGGGCCTGCGCCAGGATCCGCAACAGATCGTCAGCCAGTACGGCTACGAGGGCGATGTGCTGCTGGTGGAGTTCGACTCGGCCAGCACCGAGCGCCAGCTGCGCCAGGCCGGGCTGGCCCTGTGGGGGGCCAATCGCCCGGCGATTCTCACCTGGTGGCTCGCCGAGTCGGCCGAGGGCAGCCAGTTGATCGGCGAGAGCCAGGGTCCCGCGACGATGTTGCGCGACGCCGCCCAGCACCGCGGCCTCCGCGCTGCTCGCTGAGATCCGCAGGCGCTGCGCGAGGCCTC
>NZ_AVOF01000026.1:0-12482 GCF_000465935.2 Pseudomonas sp. EGD-AK9 | reverse complement strand
CAGCGCCACGGGGATCTGCGGCAGCCCCGGCACGCTGTCGCGCGCGGCGATGGACAGTTCGGCCGGGCTGGCGCCGACCAGCACGGCGATGGCGTGCTCCAGCTGGGCGCGCTGCCACTCGAGATCGATGGCCTGGGCCTGGGTGCTCTTGAACTGGGTGATGGCCTGGGTCACGTCGGACTTGGGCACGATGCCGGCCCGGTACTGGTTCTCTGTCAGGCGCAGCGAACGGGCGTAGGCGGCCACGGTGGCGTCAAGCAGGCGCTTCTGCTCATCCAGCACGCGCAACTGCAGGTAGTTCTGCACCAGCTCGCTCTGCAGGCTCAGGCGCGCGGCGGCCAGGTCGGCGGCGCTGGCGTCATATTCGGCGCGGCTGGACTCCAGGCCGCGGCGCAGCTTGCCCCAGATATCCAGCTCCCAGGCCGCATTGAGGCCCAGTTCGTAGGTCTTGGAGATGCGCGCGGCGTTGGAGCCGCTGACGCTCACCCCGTCGCCGGTGCTGATGGTGCTGTCGCCGCCGCCCTGCCCCGCGCGGGTCACCCCGGCGCTGGCGGACAGACTCGGGTAGAAGCTGGCGCGCGCGCCGCGCACCAGGGCGCGGGCCTGGCGGTACTGGGCCTCGGCGGCGGCCAGGTTCTGGTTGGACAGCTGCAGGCGCTCGACCAGCGCGTTGAGTTCGGCGTCACCGTACAGCTCCCACCAGGCGCCGCGCTCCAGGGCGTCGCCGGGGCTGGCCGCCTTCCAGCCTTCGATCTGCTTGAACTGCATGGGCGCCGCCAGCTCGGGGCGCAGGTAGTCGGGGCCGAGCATGCAGCCACTCAGCACGCCGGCCAGCAGCAGGGACAGGAGGGTTTTGCCGACAGAAGCCTGGGTCATAGCGGATTTTCCAACGAAGCATCGGTGCGCACGCCACGCCAGCGGTTGACGCGGTGGCGCAGGCGGTCGAAGTAGAGGTAGATCACCGGCGTGGTGTAGAGGGTCAGCAGCTGGCTGAGCACCAGGCCGCCGACTATGGTGATGCCCAGCGGCTGGCGCATCTCCGACCCCTCGGCACTGCCCAGCACCAGCGGCAGCGCGCCGAGAATCGCGGCCAGGGTGGTCATCAGGATCGGCCGGAAGCGCAGCAGGCAGGCGCGGCGAATGGATTCCTGCGGGCTGAGGCGCTCGCCGCGTTCCAGTTGCAGGGCCAGGTCAACCATCAGGATGGCGTTCTTCTTGACGATGCCGATCAGCAGGAACAGCCCCAGCAGCGAGATCAGGCTGAACTCCATGCCCACCAGCTGCAGCGCGAGCAAGGCGCCGACGCCGGCCGAGGGCAAGGTGGAGAGGATGGTCAGCGGATGGATGTAGCTCTCGTAGAGCACGCCGAGGACGATGTACACCACCACCAGCGCCAGCAGGATCATCAGCGGCTGGTTGTCCTGGGTCTGCTGGAAGGCCGCACCGGTGCCGCCGAGCATGCCCTGTACCTCGCCGGGCAGGCCGAGCCGCGCCACCGCCGCCTCGATGGCGCGGCTGGCCTGGTCCAGGCTCACCCCTTCGGCCAGGGAGAAGCCGATGTTCTCGGCGGCGAACTGGCCCTGGTGGTTGACCCGGTCCTCCTCCAGGCTGCGCTCCCAGCGGGCGAAGGTGGACAGCGGCACGCGCGCACCATCGGCGGTGATCAGCTGGATCTGGTCGAGCGCCTCGGGATGCTGGGCGTACAGCGGGTTGATCTCCATCACCACGCTGTACTGGTTGAGCGCCTCGTAGATGGTCGACACCTGGCGCTGGCTGAAGGCGTTGTTGAGCACCGCGGTGATCATGCTCATCTCCACGCCCAGGCGCTGCGCCGCTTCGCGGTCCACCACCAGGCGGATCTGCTGGGCGCCCTCGTTTTCCTTGGCGTCGATATCGGTCAGCTCGGGCAGCGCGCGCAGCGCCTCGCGCACCTTGGGCAGCCACTGGCGCAGCGCGTCGAGGTCGCCCGACAGCAGCATGTACTCGTTCTCCGAGCTGCGCCCCTCGCGTCCGCCGATCTGCAGGTCCTGGTCCGGCATGAGGAACATGCGCCCGCCCGGCACCTTGGGCACGCTGGCGCGCAGGCGGTTGATCACCTGCTGCGCAGAGGCCTCACGCTCACCCACAGGCTTCAAGCGCACGATCATAAAGGCGTTGTTGATCCCGCCGCTGCCTCCGATGAAGCCGGCCACGCTGTGCACCGCCGGGTCGGCCAGCACCGCCTTGCGGAAGATCTCCATCTTCGGCTGCATGACCTGGAACGACAGACCGTCGTCGCCGCGGATAAAGCCGATCAGCTGGCCGGTGTCCTGCTGCGGCATGAAGGTCTTGGGAATGCTGACGAACAGGTAGACGTTCAGCGCAATGGTCGCCAACAGGCTCAGCAGCATCAGCAGCGAGTGACGCAACGCCCAGTCCAGGCTGCGCCCGTAGAAGGCCAGCACGCGGTTCTGCAGGCGCTCGCCCCACTGCTGCAGGCGACCCTGCGGCTGCTCGGCCTCGGCCTTGAGCCAGCGTGCGCAGAGCATCGGCGTCAAGGTCAGCGACACCACCAGGGAGATCACCACGGCCACCGCCAGGGTGATGGAGAACTCGCGGAACAGCCGCTCGACTATGCCGCCCATGAACAGGATGGAGACGAACACCGCGACCAGCGACAGGTTCATCGACAGCAGGGTGAAGCCGACTTCGCGGGCGCCCTTGAACGCCGCGTCCATCGGTTTCTCGCCGTTATGAATGTGCCGCGAGATGTTCTCCAGCACCACGATGGCGTCGTCCACCACCAGGCCGGTGGCGATGATCAGCGCCATCAGCGACAGGTTGTTGAGCGAGAATCCCAGCAGGTACATGGCGGCGAAGCTGCCGATCAGCGACACCGGCACCGCCAGCGCCGGAATCAGCGCCGCGCGCCAGCGCCCGAGGAAGGCCAGCACCACCAGGATCACCAGGCCCACGGCGATCAGCAGGGTGCGCTCGGCCTCGTGCAGGGTGGCGCGGATCACCGGCGAGCGATCCATCGCCACCTCCAGTTGCACGCTGGCCGGAATCACCTCGCGCAGCGCCGGCAGTTCGGCGCGGATATCGGCGATGGTCTGCAGGATATTCGCCCCGCTCTGCCGGTTGACCACCAGCAGCACGGCTTCCTGGTCGTTGAAGAAGCCGCTGTTGTAGCGGTCCTCGACGCCGTCGCTGACCGTGGCCACATCGCCCAGGCGCACCGCGGCGCCGTCCTGGTAACGGATGATCATCGGCAGGTAGTCGGCGGCCTTGGCCAGCTGGTCGCTGGCCTGCACCTGCCAGCGGCGCTGCGCGTCCTCCACCGCGCCCTTGGGGCGCAGCGCATTGCTCGCGGCGATGCTCTGGCGCACCTCGTCGAGGGCGATGCCGTACTGATCGAGCAGGCGCGGCTCCAGCGCCACCCGCACCGCCGGCAGCGAGCTGCCGCCGACCTGCACCTCGCCGACGCCGCCGACCTGGGCCAGCTTCTGCGCCAGGATGGTCGAGGCGACGTCGTACAGCTGGCCCTTGTTGAGCGTCGCGCTGGTCAGCGAGATGACCATGATCGGCGCCTGCGACGGATTGATCTTGCGGTAGCTGGGCATGGTCCGCATGCCGCTGGGCAGCAGCTCGCGCGCGGCATTGATCGCAGCCTGCACCTCGCGCGCGGCGGTGTTGATGTCCTTGTCCAGGTCGAACTGGATCATGATCCGCGTGTTGCCCTGGCTGCTGCGGCTGTTCATCTGGCTGACCCCGGCGATGGTGCCGAGCGAGCGCTCCAGCGGCGTGGCCACGGTCGAGGCCATGATCTGCGGGCTGGCGCCGGGCAGGCTGGCCTGCACGGTGATGGTGGGGAAATCCATCTGCGGCAGCGGCGCCACCGGCAGCAGGCCGAAGCTGACGCCGCCGAGCAGCATGATCGCCAGGCTCAGCAGCAGGGTCGCCACCGGGCGACGGATAAAGGGGGCGGAGAGGTTCATCTAGACCGCCAGCCCCGCCGCGCTGCGCCCGCTGACGCGGCGCGACAGACGATCGAAGTACAGGTAGATCACCGGCGTGGTGAACAGGGTCAGCAGCTGGCTGAGCAGCAGCCCGCCGACCATCACCAGGCCCAGCGGCTGGCGCAGCTCGGCGCCGGAGCCCGAGGCCAGCATCAGCGGGATGGCGCCGAACAGCGCGGCCAGGGTGGTCATCAGGATCGGCCTAAAGCGCAGCAGCGCCGCCTGGTAGATCGCATCCTGCGGCGCCATGCCCTGGTTGCGTTCGGCCTCCAGGGCGAAGTCGATCATCATGATCGCGTTCTTCTTGACGATGCCGATCAACAGGATGATGCCGATGATGGCGATCAGGCCCAGGTCGTTGCCGGTCAAGAGCAGCGCCAGCAAGGCGCCGACCCCGGCCGAGGGCAGCGTGGAGAGAATGGTGATCGGGTGGATATAGCTCTCGTAGAGCACCCCGAGCACGATATACATGGTGACGATGGCCGCCAGGATCAGCAGCAGGGTCGAGCTCAGCGAGGCGCGGAAGGCCTCGGCGGCGCCCTGGAACTGGGTGTCGATGGCGCCGGGCAGGCCGATCTCCTGCTCCACCCGCTCGATCACCGCCACCGCCTCGCCCAGCGACACCCCCGGGGCCAGGTTGAACGACAGGGTCACCGCCGGGAACTGGCCGATATGGTTGACCAGCAGGCTGGCCGGACGCTCCTCGATGCGCGCCAGTGAGGCCAGCGGCACCTGCTGGCCGTCGCCGGTGGCGACGTGGATCTGCTCCAGCGCCGCCAGGCCGATGCGCCCGCCGTCGCGGCTCTCCAGCACCACGCGGTACTGGCTGGCCTGGGTGTAGATGGTGCTGATCTGGCGCTGGCCGAAGGCGTCGTACAGCGCGTCGTCGATGTCGCCGACGCTGATCCCCAGACGCGCGGCGGCGTCGCGGTCGATCTGCAGGTACACCTGCAGGCCGCGGTTCTGCAGGTCGCTGGCCACGTCGGTGAGCACCGGCTGCTGGCGCAACGCCTCGACCAGGCGCGGCGTCCACTGCTCCAGCAGCGCGCCGTCCGGCGACTCCAGGGTGAACTGGAACTGGGTGCGGCTGATGCGATCCTCGATGGTCAGATCCTGCACCGGCTGCATGTACAGCTCGATGCCGGGAATCCGCGCCAGCTCGGGGCGCAGGCGCTCGATCACGGCGCTGGCGGTGACGTCGCGCGCGGCATGCGGCTTGAGGTTGATCAGCAGACGGCCGCTGTTGAGCGTCGGGTTGTCGCCGTCGACGCCGATGGACGAGGACAGGCTGGCCACCGCCGGGTCGCGCAGGATGACGTCGGCCAGGCGCTGCTGGCGCTCGCTCATGGCGGCGAAGGAAATCGACTGCGGCGCCTCGGAAATGCCCTGGATCACCCCGGTGTCCTGCACCGGGAAGAAGCCCTTGGGCACCGCCAGGTAGAGCAGCACGGTCAGGCCCAGGGTGGCCACCGCCACCAGCAGGGTCAGCGGCTGGTGCCTCAGCACCCAGGTCAGCCAGACGCCGTAGCGCGCGATCATGGCGTCGATGACGGCGCCGGCGGCGCGGTAGAAGCGCCCTTCGTCCTCGGGCTTCTCGGCCTTGAGCAGGCGCGCGCACATCATCGGCGTGAGGGTCAGCGACACCACCAGGGAAATCAGGATGGCCACCGCCAGGGTGATGGCGAATTCGCGGAACAGCCGCCCGACCACGTCGGCCATGAACAGCAGCGGGATCAGCACGGCGATCAGCGACAGGGTCAGCGAGACCAGGGTGAAGCCGATCTGCCGCGCGCCCTTGAGTGCGGCGTTGAGCGGCGTCTCGCCCTGCTCCAGATGGCGGGCGATGTTCTCCAGCATGACGATGGCATCGTCGACCACGAAACCGGTGGCGATGGTCAACGCCATCAGCGTCAGGTTGTTGATGGTGAAGCCGGCCAGGTACATCACGCCGAAGGTGCCGATCAGCGACAGCGGCACGACGATCGACGGGATGATGGTCGCCGACAGCTTGCGCAGGAACAGGAAGGTCACCATCACCACCAGGGCGATGGCCAGCAGCAATTCGTGCTGCACATCGCGCACCGCAGCGCGGATGGTCTGGGTGCGGTCGGTGAGCACCTTGACCTCGACGCTGGCCGGCAGGCCCTCGGTCAGGTGCGGCAGCAGCGCCTGGATGCGGTCGACCACCTCGATCACGTTGGCCCCGGGCTGACGCTGCACGTTGACCAGTACCGCCTGGTTGCGGTTGGCCCAGGCCGCCAGACGCTCGTTCTCGGCGCCGTCGATGATCTCGGCGACGTCCTTCAGACGCAGCGCCGCGCCGTTCTGGTAGCTCAGGATCAGCTCGCGGTATTCGTCGACGGATTTGAGCTGGTCGTTGGCGTCGAGCTGGGAAACCCGCGTCGGCCCGTCGAAGTTGCCCTTGGGCTGGTTGACGTTGCTGGCGGTGATCAGATTGCGCACGTCGGCCAGGCTCAGGCCGTAGGACGCCAGCGCCTCGGGATTGACCCGGATGCGCACGGCCGGACGCTGGCCGCCGGCCAGGGTGACCAGGCCGACGCCGCTGGTCTGCGCCAGTTTCTGCGCCAGGCGGGTGTCCACCAGGTCGAAAACCCGCGGCAGCGGCAGGCTCGCCGAGCTGACCGCCAGGGTCAGCACCGGGGTGTCGGCCGGGTTGACCTTGTTGTACACCGGCGGCGCCGGCAGGTCGCCGGGCAACAGGTTGCTCGCCGCGTTGATCGCCGCCTGCACCTCCTGCTCGGCCACCGCCAGGGATACCTCCAGGTTGAAGCGCAGGGTGATCACCGAGGCGCCGCCGGAGCTGGTCGAGGACATCTGCTTGAGGCCGGCCATCTGGCCGAACTGGCGCTCCAGCGGCGCGGTCACCGCGCTGGTCATCACCTCCGGGCTGGCACCCGGATAGAGGGTCAGCACGCGGATGGTCGGGTAGTCCACCTCCGGCAGCGCCGACACCGGCAGCAGGCGGTAGGCGATCAGGCCGCTGAGGAAGATCGCCACCATCAGCAGCGTGGTGGCGACCGGCCGCAGGATGAAGGGGCGGGAGATGTTCATGCGTCGTTCCGCGGCTGGGCAGAACGCTCGCCCCGGCCCGGCTTGCCGCCCTCGCTCAGCGGTTGACGCGCCGCACCGTCCGGGCTGTGCACCACGGCCGGGTCGATCACCTCGACCTGGCTGCCGTCGCGCAGGCGGTCGGTGCCCTCCAGCACCAGCCGTTCGCCGGGCTGCACGCCGCCGGCCACCAGGCTGCGCTCGGCGTCGCTGGCGGCGATGGTCACCGGCCGCAGGCTGACCTTGCCACCCTCGTCGACTACGTAGACGAAGGTGCCCTGGGCGCCGAACTGCACGGCCGCCGAGGGGATGATGGTGGCCGCTTCGCGGGTTTCCACGCGCAGGCGCACGTTGACGAACTGGTTGGGGAACAGCATCTGCTCGGCATTGGCGAAGCGCGCCTTGAGCTTGACCGTGCCGGTGGCGGTATCGATCTGGTTGTCCAGGCTCTCCAGCACGCCGTCGGCCAGTTTCAGCCGCTCGCCGCGGTCCCAGGCCTCCACCGCCAGGGTCGCGCCGCCGCGGGTGCGCTGCAGCACCGCCGGCAGGTCGCCCTCGGGGATGGTGAAGGTCACCGCGATCGGCAGGGTCTGGGTGATCACCACCAGTGGCGTGGTGTCGCCGGCGCTGACCAGGTTGCCGACGTCCAGCTGGCGTAGCCCGAGACGGCCGGAGATCGGCGCGCGGATCTGGGTGAAGTCGAGGTTGAGCCTGGCCGTGGCGACATCCGCCTGGTAGCTCTGCAGGCTGCCGCGGTACTGGCCCACCAGCGCCTGCTGGGTGTCGAGGGTCTGCTTGGCGATGCTGTCTTCGGCGTACAGGCCCTGGTAGCGGGCCAGGTCCAGCTCGGCGTTCTTCAGCTGCGCCTGCTGCTCCTGCAGCGCGCCCTGGGCCTGCTGCAGCGCCGCCTGATAAGGACGCGGGTCGATCACCGCGAGTAGATCGCCGGCCTCGACCTGCTGGCCCTCCTCGAACAGCACCTTGACCAGCTCGCCGTCCACCCGCGAACGCACGTTGACCGTGTTGTAGGCGGTGACCGTGCCGAGGGCCTTGAGCTCGACGGCGAAGTCGTCGCGGCGCACCTCGGCCACCCGCACCGGCACTGGCCCCAGGTCGCCGAAGCGGCCAGCGCCCATCGGCGCCTGCGCCTCGCTCGGCCAGAACCACCAGAGCAACAGCAGCAGCACGGCGAGCAGACTCAGGCCGATCAGCCACTGGCGGGAGGTTTTCGAGGCGGTCGAGGCGGTAACGGACATGGCGGGGACGGGTCACTTCTTGAGGGAGTCGGAACGATAAGCACTGACACCCGGCAAGCAAAGCCCATTTACCCGCTTTTTACGCTCCTCTTACGTTACCAACTGTTTGCAAAACGGCCCGTGGTGCGTAGCCCGGATGCCATCCGCGAGCGGGCTGGCAGGGCGCCGCTCTTTCCCGGTTTGCATCCGGGCCATGGGCGATGGCCGGCACAAACAAAAACGGCCTGCAGGGCAGGCCGTCGTTCCAGCACGGGCGGTTACTTGAGCACCGCCAGGGCCGCCGCGTAGTTCGGCTCGTCGGCGATCTCGCCGACCAGCTCGCTGTGCAGCACCTTGTCGTTCTCGTCCAGCACCACCACCGCACGGGCGGCGACGCCGGCCAGCGGGCCGCCGGCGATGGCCACGCCGTAGTTCTTGAGGAAATCGGCGCCGCGCATGGTCGACAGGTTGATCACGTTGTCCAGGCCTTCGGCGCCGCAGAAGCGCGCCTGGGCGAACGGCAGGTCGGCGGAGATGCACAGCACCACGGTGTTGGCCAGTTGCGCGGCCTCAGCGTTGAACTTGCGCACCGAGGTGGCGCAGGTCGGGGTGTCGATGCTGGGGAAGATGTTCAGCACCTTGCGCTTGCCGGCCAGGCTGGCCAGGCTGACGTCGCCGAGGTCCTTGCCGACCAGGCTGAAGGCCGGTGCTTGCTGACCGACCTGCGGCAGTTGACCGTCGACCGGAACCGGGTTGCCTTTGAGGGTGACTTGCGCCATGGGGAGAATCCTTTTCTGCGAAGTGAGGGTAGAAGAGTAAGGGCGCGATCCGGGCTTTTGGCAAGCCTAGAACGCGCCCTCGTCAGGCTGCGGATCAAGCTGACCCGGAGGTCAGACTACTTTGCCGACACTGGCGACACATTCGCTTGCTTGGCGAAGTACTCGCGGGTCAGCGCCACCACCACCGGGCTCAGCAACAGCAGCGAGAGCAGGTTGGGGATGGCCATCAGGCCGTTGAGGGTATCGGCCAGCAGCCAGGCGAAGTCCAGCTGGGCGATGGCGCCGAACGGCACCGCGACGACCCAGACCAGGCGGAACGGCAGGATCGCCTTGGTGCCGACCAGGTATTCCCAGCATTTCTCGCCGAAGTAGCTCCAGCCGAGGATGGTGGTAAAGGCGAACACCACCAGGGCGACGGTCAGGATCGCGCCGCCGATGCCCGGCATGGCCGACTCGAAGGCCGCCGCCGACAATGCCGCGCCGCTGGCGCCGCTGGTCCACACGCCGGAGCAGATGATCGCCAGACCAGTCATCGAGCAGATGATGATGGTGTCGATGAAGGTCCCGAGCATGCCGATCATCCCCGAGCGCACCGGGCTGCTGGTGGTGCCGGCCGCCTGGGCGATACCGGCGGTGCCCAGGCCCGCCTCGTTGGAGAAGATGCCCCGGGCCACGCCGAAGCGGATCGCCGCCATCACCGCCGCACCGGCGAAGCCACCGGTGGCGGCGACCGGGGTGAAGGCATAGGTGAAGATCATCTCGAAGGCCGCCGGAATCTGGCTGGCGTTGACCACTAGCACGACGATGGAGGCGACGATGTAGGCCACGCACATGGCCGGCACCAGCGAGGCGGCGACCTTGCCGATGCGCTTGATGCCACCGAGGATGACCAGGCCGACGAACACCATGGTCACCAGGCCGGTGACCCACAGCGGCACGCTGAAGGTGGTTTCCAGGGCGTGGGCCATGGAGTTGACCTGCACCATGTTGCCGATGCCGAAGCCGGCCAGGCCGCCGAAGATGGCGAAGGCGCCGCCGAGCCAGGCCCACTTGGCGCCCAGGCCGTTCTTGATCGCGTACATCGGGCCGCCGACGTGCTCGCCACGGTCGTCCTTCTCGCGGTAGTGCACGGCCAGTACCACTTCGCAGTACTTGGTGGCCATGCCCACCAGCGCGGTGCACCACATCCAGAACAGCGCGCCGGGGCCGCCGAGGAAGATGGCGGTGGCCACGCCGGCGATGTTGCCGGTGCCGACGGTGGCGGCCAGGCAAGTCATCAGTGCCTGGAACGGGCTGATCTCGCCGCTTTCTTCGTCGTCTTTCTTGCGCCCCTGCCACATCAGTTTGAAGCCGGGGCCGATCTTGGCCAGCGGCATGAACTTCAGGCGCAGCATGAGAAACAGCCCGGTACCGAGGATCAGCACCAGCAT
Source organism: Pseudomonas sp. EGD-AK9 (assembly GCF_000465935.2). Lineage (NCBI taxonomy): Bacteria > Pseudomonadati > Pseudomonadota > Gammaproteobacteria > Pseudomonadales > Pseudomonadaceae > Pseudomonas > Pseudomonas sp. EGD-AK9. Next base: position 1,971 of record NZ_AVOF01000026.1, on the reverse strand, counting down.
GGGTGGGCCCCAGACCAGGCCGTTGAGTTGGTTCACCAAGTTGGTTATGGCTTCCATTGAAGGGTCCTTATTCTTGTAGTTGCGCGGTTGGGTACCCGTCGCGTGATCGACTGCCGGATAGACAGTGCCGTTTTTTCGTCACCGCCCCGCGCTGCACCAGGGTTACCGGATCGAGGGGGCGGCTAAGTATACGAAGACGAAATAAGTTCTTTTCACTATTTAGAAAAAAATTAACGCGACCATTCTCCAAACGGTTGGGGAAAAGCCGCACGAAACACCTAGCTAAGCCGGCTCGACCCCGGAAAAGCCAGAGCAGTTCCACGCCGGCTAGAAATCGCGCCGATAGAACAGGTCCAGGGAACTGGCCAAGCCGCTGGCGGCCTCGAGATAGAGCCTGCGGCCGAGCTGGTAGCGCAGCGCGATGGTATTGGCCGGTTCGAACACGCCGACGCCGTAGCGCAGGCTGAGGCGCTCGGTGAGGTTGCCGCTGGCCACCACGCTGGTGGTGATGCCACTGCCCTCGGTGTCGAGCTGGAAATCCTGGATGCCCAGGCTGCTGGCCAGGCTGCTGGTCAGCGAACTGCTGCCGGCCAGGCCCAGGGCCAGCGCGGCCTGGCCGAGCATGTTGTTGTCGCCGCTGCCCTGCCCCAGCGGCCGGCCCAGCACCAGGTAGGACAGCGCCTGCTCCTGGCTCATCGCCGGCTCGGCGAACACCGTGGTGCTGGGTTGCTCGGCGCTGCCGGACAGGCGGATGCCGGCGACCACATTGTCCACCCGGCGAATCGCCTCGACGTCGAGGAACGGCTGATCGATGGGCCCGGTGAACAGCAGGCGCGCCCGACGGATGGTCAGACGCTGGCCGTAGGCGCGATAGCGGCCGTTCACCAGGTCCAGCTCGCCGCGGGTGTCGAGGTCGTCGCCGATATGCACGCGCCCGCGCAGGTCGGCGCTCAGGCCGAAGCCGCGGAAGGCCAGCTTGTCCTGGCCGACCTCGACATCGACATCCATGGCGATGCCCAGCGCCTCCTCCTCCAGCGGCGTCTCGCGCCCGGCCACCCGCGCATCGCCGGACAGCTTGACGGTGGAGGCCGGCAGCTCGCGCACGCTGATCTGCCCGCGCGGGATGCCGACCTTGCCGCGCACCGCCAGTTGCTGGGCGCGAAGCTGCAACTGCAGGTCCGGCTCCACTTCCAGCTCGGCATAGGGCTCGACCTTCAGCGGCAGGCGCTGGCCCTGCACGGACAGATCGCCGCTCAGCCCCTCTGCCCAGCTCAGCTCGCCGCGCAGGTTGCCGCGCCCCTGCTCGCCGCTGCGCCAGTCGCCGGCCAGCTGCAGCCGCTCGCCAGCGATCAGCGCCTGCAGCTGCAGCGCCTGCAGGCTGAGCGGCAGTTCACTGCCGGCCAGCTCGCCATCGTCCAGGCGCAATTGGCCATCGACCTGCGGCGCCAGCAGCGGCCCGGACAGCGTACCGCTGCCCTGCAGGCGCCCCTCCAGGCGCTCGGCCATGGGCACGAAGGGCCGCAGCACGGCCAGGTCGAAACCGGTCAGGCGGAACTGGCCGCTGAGCGGCTTGTGCGCTGGACGAGGATCGAGCTGCGCCTGCAGGCTCAGTTCGCCGAGGCGTTCGCTCAGCAGGCGCAGCTCGCTGTCCACCCGCTGCGGGCGCAGCGTGCTGTCCAGGCGCAGGCTGGTGTAGGGGAAATCCAGCCACTCGTCCTGCTCCGGCTGGCGAATGCGCAGGCTGCCGCCGCCGGCATCCAGCAGGATGCGCCCTTTGGGGCCGCTGGCCGGCAGCTCCAGCTCGAGCCGGCCGTCGAGCCGCCCCTGCCAGGCGAAATCCGCCGGCAGCCAGGGTTGCAGGCTGGCCAGGGGGAAATTCTCCAGGCGCAGATCCAGGCTCGGCTGCGGCGCCAGGCGCTGCTGACCGCCGCACAGGCTGGCATCGCCGGCCCGCCAGCAATGCGCGCCCAG
>NZ_AVOF01000025.1:0-12523 GCF_000465935.2 Pseudomonas sp. EGD-AK9 | reverse complement strand
ATCGCCCCGACCGGCGCCGCCGCCAGCGCCCGCGCCAATCTGCTGCTACCCGCCGGCCATCGCGGCCCGGCCTTCCTGCTGCTGGACAACTTCCGCAGCATCCTCAAGTACAACAACTCCACCTCCTACGCCCTGGCCATCGGCCTGCTCGCCGACAACCTGCTGCGCCCCACCGAAGTCCAGGGCAGCTGGCCGCGCGGCGAACGCCAGCTGGGCCGCAGCGAGCGCATCGAGCTGCAGGAACTGCTGGCGATGAACGGTTTCGACCCGGGTCCGGCCGACGGCATCATCGGCGCCAATACGCGCAAGGCGATCCGCGCCCTGCAGCTGCAGCTGAACTGGCCGGCGGACGGCTACCCCAACGAGGAACTGCTCAAGCAGTTGCGCGGGCGCTAGGCGGATTCGTCCAGGAGCCTTCCCGAGCCGCCCATCGGCGCCGGCAGGTCCCTGAACTTGGGCAGGCCGTCGGCGATGGCCAGTACCCGTTCCTGATAGTGCACATGGACGCTGGGCCGAAACTCCAGACTCGGCAACAGTGCGGCGTAGACGTCAACCAGGCCGGCCTGCGGATGCTCGGTGAACAGGTGGCCACCACAACGGGTACACCAGTGCCGCCGGCTGCCGGGAGTGCCGGCATAGCAGCCCAGGTGTTCCGCGCCCTGCAGCAGCTCGAAGTCCTGCGGCCGCCACAGGCTGAAGGCATTGACCGGGCCGGCCGACCAGTGTCGACAGGATTCGCAGTGACAGAAACCCATGGCTTGCGGCTCACCGCGGACACGCACCTCGACGGCGCCACAGAAGCAGCGCCCCACATGTGCCAGCTTCTCGTTCATCACTCGCACCTCCTCAGCAATCATCGACAAAGCGCAGCGCCTGCGCCGGGTTTCTATGCACTTTCAGGTCGAAGATATCGGGCCGGCCGTAGTGACCGCTCACGTCCAGGGTGCGCCGCGCCGGGGCAACCCGGGCGGCGTCGATATCGGCATAGAGGATGCCTTCCTCGCGATGCATCGGCCCTGCCACCACCTTGCCGCCTGGATCCACAACTACCGAGTCGCCATCGTTGATCCACTCTTCGGGGTCCGCGAACAGCTGCTCACGCCCCGGGAAATCTGCCGGAATATCGCGGCCACGCAACAACGAACCGCTGCCCAGCACCCAGCAACGCCCTTCCAGGGCGATGTGGCGCATGCTGCAAAGCCAGCCCTCGCCACTGTCGTAGGTAGGCGCCAGATAAACCTCCACACCCTGGGCGTAGAGCGCGTAACGCGCCAGGGGCATATAGTTTTCCCAGCAGATCAGGCAGCCCACTCTCCCCACCGGGGTGTCCACTACCCGTAACCCGGAAGCGTCGCCGAGCCCGTGCACCATGCGCTCCGGATTGGTCGGCATGAGCTTTCGGTGGTGGTTCTTCAGCTCGCCGTCGGTGCCGATCAGCGCCACGCTGTTGTACAGCGTGCCACCGCCCAGGCGTCGCTCACACTCATGGAAACCGCACACCAGGCTGACTCGCCGCTCGCGTGCCACCTGACACAGGGGCTGCAGGTCACCGGCGCCGAGGTCGATCGCATTGGCCTGCAAGCGGGCATGCAACTGGCTGCTCAACGCGCCATCGCGCCCCGGTGCCAGGCGCCAAATCCACGAGGGATAGCCGGGGATGTAGAGTTCCGGCAGCACTACCAGCTCGGCGCCGGTGGCTGCGGCTTCCTCTACCGACTGCAGCGCACGCTCCAGACTCGCCTCGCGGTCGAGCAGCACCGGTGGGCGTTGGATGATTGCGATTCTGCTCATGACCTGATCCTCGTTCGGACTGGAGGTCCCAGCCTGAGACTGGCGAAATGCCCCGGCTAGTCCAGAATCTGAAGTGTTGGCGAGCGGAGGTGGGCGAGGTGGAAGACAGCTATGGCCAGTTCTGCACCGTGGCCCGCGGCGCCGAGGCTCTCTGCGAACGCTGGACGCCCCTGGTGATACGCGAGCTGCTGTGTGGCAGCAAGCGTTTCAACGAACTGCATCGCGGCGTGCCACGCATGTCGACCAGCCTGCTCGCCCAGCGTCTGCGCCACCTGGAAGAAATCGGCGTGATTCGCCGCGAAGCGGCGGGCAAGGTCTGGAAATATCACCTGACCGAGGCGGGCGAAGAGCTGCGTCCGGTGATCATGGCGCTCGGCCAGTGGGGCGCACGCTGGATAGGCAGCCGCTTGCGCGACGACGAGCTGGATGCCGGACTGCTGATGTGGGATATCCGCCGCTTCGTCCACCTGGAGCTGTTCCCGGCGCAACCGGTGATCATCCAGTTTGACCTGCACGATGCGCGTCCAGGGGAACGCCACTGGTGGCTGGTGGTGGAAGCCGGAATCGCCGACCTGTGTCGCGACGATCCCGGCCAGGTACCAACCCTGCTGATGAGGAGCAGCGTGCGTACACTGACCGAGATATGGACCGGCGATCGCGACGCGCAGGATGCCCTGCACAACGACGACGTGCAGGTGGCGGGCCAGGCCCTTTTCGCCAGACAGCTCTGGGCCTGGCTGGGCACCAGCGCCTTCGCGCCGCTACGCCGGGCACATCGCGGCTCGACGAGCTGACCCCGCGCAGCCTCGGCTCACCGCGACCTGAATGCCTCACAGCGCCTGCCTGGCGCAGAGCGGTCGACTGTCGGCAGGACGTCCGCCGCCCCCTTCTGTGATAAACTGCCGGCCGGCCGCAAGCCCCTCGGGGCCTCTACCGGAGTCCAGATTGCCGATGTCAGACACATCCTCGCCCAAACCCGTTGCCAGCGGCGACAAATTCCGCACCGCTCAGGGCATCACCGCGATCAAGGATGGCCAGAAGCGCCGCGCCTCGGCCGAGCCCCAGGTGTTCGAGCCCAAGCCCAAGTGGCTGCGGGTCAAGGCGCCCGGCGGCAGCCGCTTCGAGGCGGTCAAGCGCAACGTCGGCGAACATCGCCTGAGCACCGTGTGCCAGGAATCGCACTGCCCGAACATGGGCGAGTGCTGGTCCAACGGTACCGCCACCATCATGCTGATGGGCTCGGTATGCACCCGCGCCTGCCGCTTCTGCGCGGTGGACACCGGCAACCCGAACGGCTGGCTGGACCTGGAAGAGCCGCAGAACACCGCCAAGTCGGTGGAGCTGATGGCGCTGCGCTATATCGTGCTGACCTCGGTGGACCGCGACGACCTCGACGACGGCGGCGCCAGCCACTACGCCGCCTGCGTGCGGGCGATCAAGGACAACACCCCGCAGGTGGTGGTGGAAGCCCTGACCCCCGATTTCGACGGCGACCTGTCGGCCATCGAGAAGGTGGTGGACTCGGGCCTGGAGGTATTCGCGCAGAACGTCGAGACGGTCAAGCGCCTGACCCACGTGGTGCGCGACCCGCGCGCCGGCTACGAGAAGACCCTGGGCGTGCTGGCCCACGCCAAGCGCCACCGTCCGGACGTGCTGACCAAGACCAGCCTGATGCTCGGCCTGGGCGAGAGCGACGAAGAAGTCATCCAGACCATGGACGACCTGCGCGCCATCGGCGTGGACATCCTCACCCTCGGCCAGTACCTGCAGCCGACGCGCAACCACCTGAAGGTGCAGCGCTGGGTCAGCCCCGAGGAATTCAATCGGTTCCGCGATATCGGCCTGGCGAAAGGCTTCATGGAAGTCGCCGCCGGCCCGCTGGTGCGCTCCAGCTACCGCGCCGACCGGGTGTTCGAGAAGAACAACCTGGGTCTGGCCGCGCCGGTTCCGGTGCCTGGGCAGGAAGTCGATAGCAGCCTGATTCCGGCGCTGAATCTGAACTGAGCCAGCTCTTCACGACAAACGAAAGGGACGCCTCGGCGTCCCTTTTTCGTTGCTCAGAGCAGGGTGCGCCGTGCACACCACTGGCTCGAGGGCGGATTTTTCGGTGAACGCGCGACCTAGGAATATCCCAATCTATGGCGCAGCGCCTGCTCCAGGCGCTGCGCCACCTCGTCGAGCGCAGGTGGCGCGGCGAGCAGGTCGCGCATCTGCACCATCTTCAGCCCGGCGTAACCGCAGGGGTTGATGCGCAGGAAGGGCGTCATGTCCATGTCGACGTTCAGCGCCAGGCCGTGGAAGGAGCAGCCGCGGCTGACCCGCAGGCCCAGCGAGGCGATCTTGTCGCCGGCCACGTACACACCCGGCGCGTCGGCCTTGGGCGCCGCCGCGATACCGTAGCCGGCCAGCACGTCCACCAGGCTCTGCTCCATGGCGGTGACCAGCTCGCGCACGCCCAGCTCGAGGCGGCGCAGATCCAGCATCAGGTAGGCCACCAGCTGGCCGGGGCCGTGGTAGGTGACCTGGCCGCCGCGCTCGACCTGGATCACCGGGATGTCGCCCGGCGCCAGCAGGTGCTCGGCCTTGCCGGCCTGGCCCTGGGTGAACACCTTGGGGTGCTGCAGCAACCAGATCTCATCCGGCGTCTGCGCATCGCGCTCGCTGGTCAGTCGACGCATGGCCTCCAGGGTCGGTTGATAGTCCACCAGCCCCAGACGGCGAACGACGAGCTCGGGCACTAGAGCACCATATGCACGCGGCCGGTGGCGCGCAGGTCGACATGGATGGCCTGCAGCTGCTCGACGCTGGTAGCGGTGATCAGCACCTGCACCGAGAGGAAGTTGCCGTTGCGGCTGTCGCGCATCACCAGGGTGGAGGCATCCAGATCCGGCGCATGGCGCTGGATCACTTCGATCACCAGATCGGAGAAGCCCTCGCCGGCGGTGCCGATCACCTTGATCGGGTAACGCTCGCAGGGGAATTCGATTTTCGGGGCTTGAACGTCGCTATCGGTCATGGCTTGTGCCCGTCCAGGAAAAGGGCCGCGCCGGGCTGGCGCGGCCGGGCGCTATCAGTTGAACAGGCCGAAGAAGAACAGACGGATGCTGTCCCACAGGCGGCGCAGCAGGCCACCTTCCTCGACGGCTTCCAGGGCCACCAGATCGGCGCTGTGCACCACCTGCTCGCCCAGTTTGACCTCGACCTTGCCGATCACGTCGCCCTGCTGGATGGGGGCGATCAGCTGCGGGTTGAGGGTCATGCCGGCCTGCAGTTTTTCCAGCTGGCCCTTGGGCAGGGTCAGGGTCAGGTCCTCGGCCAGACCGGCCTTGACCTGGCGGCTGGCGCCCTTCCACACGTCGGCCTGGGCCAGTTCGGCGCCCTTCTGATAGAAGGTGCGGGTCTCGAAGAAGCGGAAGCCGTAGGTCAGCAGTTTCTGCACCTCGGCGGCGCGAGCCTGCTCGCTGACGGTGCCGAACACCGCGGCGATCAGGCGCTGGCCGTCGCGCACGGCGGAGGCGACCAGGCAGTAGCCGGCTTCTTCGGTGTGGCCGGTCTTCAGGCCGTCGACGGTCTTGTCGCGCCACAGCAGCAGGTTGCGGTTGGGCTGCTTGATGCCGTTCCAGAGGAACTCCTTCTGCGCGTAGATGGCGTAGTGGGCCTGGTCCTCGAAGATGATGGCGCGGGCCAGCTTGGCCATGTCGTGGGCCGAGGAGTAGTGCTCCGGATCCGGCCAGCCGGTGGAGTTCATGAAGTGGCTGTTGGTCAGGCCGAGACGCTGGCCATGGCTGTTCATCATGTCGGCGAAGGCCTCTTCGCTGCCGGCGATATGCTCGGCGATGGCCACGCTGGCGTCGTTGCCGGACTGGATGATGATGCCGTGCAGCAGGTCGTCGACCGAGACTTCCTTGCCCACCTCGATGAACATCTTCGAGCCGCCCATGCGCCAGGCCTTCTCGCTGATGCGCACCAGGTCGCTTTCCTTGATCTGGCCGCGATTGATCTCCAGGGTGGCGATATAGGCGGTCATCAGCTTGGTCAGGCTGGCCGGCGGCAGGCGCTGGTCGCCATTGTTCTCCACCAGCACGTTGCCGCTGGCGGCGTCCATCAGCACATAGGAGGTCGCCGCCAGTTGCGGCGGCGCCGGGATCACCTGCTGCTGGCTGGCCCAGGCGAGCGGCGCGGCCAGTAGGGTCAGGAACAGGGAAGCACGTTGCGCGAAGCTGGTGATATTCATCCGTCTCTCGAAAGTCGTTGCATGGGTGTTGAACGGCCCCGCAGGGCCTGCGCTCGATCCGCCGCAAGCGGCGGACCTGGGGTTAGTCCGGCAAATGCCGGTTAAGTGCCATCAATCTGCACGCACCAGGGTCGGCTGACCCAGGTTGGCCAGACGCACGCTGCTCTGCAGCTGCTCAGCCTCGCCCTGGCTGCCGATCGGGCCCAGGCGTACGCGATGGAGAATCTGCTGGTCGCGCACCACTGAGCTGATGAACACCGGGGCACTCACCGTCTGGCTCAGCTTGGCCTTGAGCAGCTCCGCAGCGTCCGGATTGGCGAAGGCTGCCACCTGGAGATACAGGCCAGAGGCTGCGAGTGAATCGTTTTTTTTTGCGTCGATCTGCACCGGCAGCACGGCCGCGGCGTGCTGCGCCGGCGGCGGCGAATACTGCTCGAGCACCTGCGGCAGCGGCTGGGCCACCGGCTGCGCCACGGCGGCCTTGGCCGGCTGGCTGCCCGCCAGCACCAGCGGGACCGGACGGCCCTGCTGCGCCCACCACTCGTGCGGGTCGATGCCCTCGACCTTGACCCGCGCGGTGCCCTTCTCGGCATAGCCGAGCTTCTTCGCCGCGGCGAAGGACAGGTCGATGATGCGGTCGGAGTAGAACGGCCCGCGGTCGTTGACCCGCAGGATCACCGTCTTGCCGTTCTCCAGGTTGGTCACCCGCACGTAGCTCGGCAGCGGCAGGGTCTTGTGCGCCGCGGTCATGCCGTACAGGTCGTAGGTCTCGCCGTTGGCGGTGGCCTGGCCGTGGAACTTGGTGCCGTACCAGGAGGCCGGGCCCACCGCCTGGTAGCGACGGGCGTCCTGGATCGGGTAGTACTGCTGGCCGAACACCACGTAGGGGCTGGCCTTGACCGGCCCGTAGTGCGGCATGGGGATGGCGTCGGGAATCCGCGACACGTCGACGTCCCACCAGGGCGCGCCGTCCTTGTGCGGGCGGTTGAAGTCGCCCGGCCCGGAAATCCCCGCCGGCGCGCTGGGCGTCGCCACGGTTTGCGGCGCCCGCTTCGACGAACAGCTCGCCAGCAGCAGCGCGGCGGCCACGCAGACGGCCAGCGGCAGCAGTTTGCAGCTGTTCATCGCTGCCCCCGCGCGTCGACCAAGAGTTCGGCAAGCTGGTTGACCGCCATGGCGTACATCACGCTGCGGTTGTAACGGGTGATGGTGTAGAAGTTGGGCAGGCCGAACCAGTATTCGTCGCCCTCGGCGCCCTCCAGGCGGAACGCGGTCACCGGCAAGTCGTCGGCCAGCGGATCCTGCGCCTGCCAGCCCAGTGCGCGCAGCTCGGCGACCGTCTTCACCGGGTCCAGGCCCTGGGTCAGGCCCTCGTCGACGCGCGCGCCGCTGGCCTGGACGCGACTGGCCACCTGGCCGCCGGCCTGCCAGCCGTGGCGCTTGAAGTAGCTGGCGACGCTGCCGATGGCATCGGTCGGGTTGCTCCAGATATTGATATGGCCGTCGCCATCGAAATCCACCGCGTAGGCGCGGAAGCTGCTCGGCATGAACTGCGGCAGGCCCATGGCGCCGGCGTAGGAGCCCTTGAGGCTGATCGGGTCGACCTGCTCCTCGCGGGTCAGCATGAGGAATTCGCGCAGCTCCTTGCGGAAGAAGGGCGCGCGCGGCGGATAGTCGAAGGCCAGGGTGGACAGCGCGTCCATCACCCGCCAGCTGCCGGTGTTGCCGCCGTAGAAGGTCTCCACGCCGATGATGGCGACGATGAACTGCGCCGGCACGCCGTACTCGGCCTCGGCCTTGTCCAGCGCGGCCTGGTGCTGGCGCCAGAAGTCGACGCCCTGGGCGATGCGCTTGTCGGTGATAAAGATCGGCCGGTAGTCCTTCCACGGCTTGACCTTCTCCGCCGGGCGCGAGATGGCGTCGAGAATCGCCTGCTTGCGCTCCACCTCAGCGAACAGACCGAGCAGTTGCTCGCTGGCGAAACCGTAGTCGCGGGTCATTTCCTCGACGAACTCGGCCACCTGCGGCGAGCCGTCGTAATCGGCGGCCAGTGCCTGGGCGCCGGATACCCCCGCCAGGCCGATCCCCAAAAGCGTTCGAGCTGCCCAGCCGCGCAGTAGATGCATTGAATTCATTACCCCAATCAAACCTGTGCGATCCACTTTCTGTGGGTGTGGATCGCCATCAAGACCCCAAAACCTGACAGTAGCGTCACCAGATGGGTTCCGCCGTAACTAATGAACGGCAGCGGCACCCCCACCACCGGCAACAGGCCGCTGACCATGCCGATGTTGACGAACACATAGACGAAGAAGGTCATGGTCAGCGCGCCCGCCAGCAGCTTGCCGAACAGCGTCTGCGCCTGGGCGGTGATCACCAGGCCGCGCGCGATCAGCAGCAGGTACAACAGCAGCAGCAGGCAGACGCCGACCAGGCCGAACTCTTCGGCGAGCACGGCAATGATAAAGTCCGTATGGCTTTCCGGCAAAAAATCCAGGTGCGACTGGGTGCCCAGCAGCCAGCCCTTGCCCAGCACGCCGCCGGAGCCGATTGCCGCCTTGGACTGGATGATGTTCCAGCCCGAGCCCAGCGGATCGCTCTCCGGGTTGAGGAAGGTCAGCACGCGGCGCTTCTGGTAGTCGTGCATGACGAAGTACCACATGCCCACCGCGATCGGCACCACCGCCGCCACCGCGCCGAGGATCCAGCGCCACTGCAGACCGGCCATGAACACCACGAAGGCGCCCGAGGCGAGGATCAGCAGCGAGGTGCCCAGATCCGGCTGCTTGAGGATCAGCACGAAGGGCACGCCGATCATCGCCAGGCAGACGAGCACGTGCTTGGGCCGCGGCGGCAGGCTGCGCTTGGCCAGGTACCAGGCGACCGTCATCGGCATGATGATCTTGAGGATTTCCGAGGGCTGGAAGCGGATCACCCCGGGAATGTTGATCCAGCGCGTGGCGCCCATGGCGGTGTGGCCCATCACCTCGACCACCACCAGCAGGCCGACGCCGCCCAGGTAGGCCAGCGGCACCCAGCGCGCCATGAAGCGCGGATCGAACTGGGCGATCACCAGCATGCCGGCCAGGCCGATGCCGAACGAGGTGGCCTGCTTGAGCAGCAGGTCGACGTTCTTGCCGCTGGCCGAATAGAGGATGAACAGGCTGCCGGCGCCGAGGATCAGCAACAGCAGCAGCAGCCAGCCGTCGATATGCAGGCGCTGCAACAGGCCGGCCCGGCGGCGCAGCACGTCCTCGTCGGACAGGGTACGGTCGAAATTGCTCATCATCGTTGACTGACCTCGGCGCTCTGCGCCGGTGCGTATTCGGCCTTGAGCTGGCCGCCGTCGTCCAGCAGCCAGGCGTCCATCACCTGCTTGACCACCGGCGCCGCTACGCCGGAACCGGACTCGCCGTTCTCCACCATCACTGCCACGGCGATCTGCGGGTTCTGCGCCGGGGCGAAGGCGACGAACAGGGCGTGGTCGCGGTGGCGTTCCTGCAGCTTCTCGCGGTCGTACTTCTCGCCCTGCTTGATCGCCACCACCTGGGCCGTGCCGCTCTTGCCGGCGATGCGGTAGACCGAGCTGTCGCCGACCTTGCGCGCGGTGCCGCGGGCGCCGTGCAGCACCTGCTCCATGCCGCGGATGCCATAGTCCCAGAACTTCGCATCGCGCAGGACGATGTCCGGCAGCGGGTTGGAATCGACCGGCAGCGCGCCGTCGATGCTCTTGGCCAGGTGCGGGCGAATCCACTTGCCGCGGGTGGCCATCAGCGCGGTGGCCTGGGCCAGCTGCAGCGGCGTGGTCTGCATGTAGCCCTGGCCGATGCCGAGGATCAGCGTCTCGCCCGGGTACCAGGGCTGGCGGTAGCGCGCGCGCTTCCAGTCGCGTGACGGCATCAGCCCGGCGGTCTCCTCGAACATGTCCAGCGCCACGCGCTGGCCCAGGCCGAAGCGGCTCATATAGGCGTGCATGCGATCGACGCCCATCTTGTGCGCCAGGTCGTAGAAGTAGGTGTCGTTGGAGCGGGCGATGGCCAGTTCCAGGTCGACCCAGCCGTCGCCGCTGCGGTTCCAGTTGCGGTACTTGTGGCTGTGATTGGGCAACTGGTAGAAGCCCGGGTCGAATACCCGTGAGGTGGGCGTGACCACCCCGGCATCGAGGCCGGCCACCGCCACCATCGGCTTGATGGTCGAACCCGGCGGGTAGAGGCCGCGCAGCACACGGTTGTAAAGCGGCTGGTCGATAGAGTCGCGCAGCTCGCCATAGGCCTTGAAGCTGATGCCGGTGACGAAGGGGTTGGGGTCGAAGCTGGGCTGGCTGACCATCGCCAGCACCTCGCCGGTCTGCGGCTGGATCGCCACCACCGCGCCGCGACGCCCGCCCAGGGCGTGCTCGGCCGCCTCCTGCAGGCGCACGTCGAGGCTCAGCACTATGTCCTTGCCCGGCTTCGGGTCGATGCGGTTGAGCACCCGCAGCACCCGGCCGCGGGCGTTGGTCTCGACTTCCTCGTAACCCACCTCGCCGTGCAGCTCGTCCTCGTAGAAACGTTCGATGCCGGTCTTGCCGATATGGTGGGTGCCGGCATAGTCGGTGGGGTCGAGGCGCTTGAGCTCCTGCTCGTTGATCCGCCCGACATAGCCCACCGAATGGGCGAAATGCTCGCGCTGCGGGTAGTGGCGTACCAGTTGCGCCGCCACCTCGACGCCAGGCAGGCGGAACTGGTTGACCGCGATGCGGGCGATCTGCTCCTCGGACAGCTCGAACAGGATCGGCACCGGCTCGAACGGCCGCCGCCCCTGGCGCACGCGCTTCTCGAAGAGGGCGCGCTCGTCCGCCGACAGCTCCAGCACCTCGACCACCACGTCCAGCACCTGCTGCCAGTCGCCGGCGCGCTCGCGGGTCACGGTGAGGCTGAAGCTGGGGCGGTTGTCGGCGATGATCACGCCGTTGCGGTCGAAGATCAGCCCGCGGGTAGGCGGAATCGGCTGCACATGGATGCGGTTGTTCTCCGCGAGGGTGGTGTGATGCTCGTACTGCACCACCTGCAGGTAGTACATGCGCGCCACCAGCACGGCGCTCAGCAGCAGGATCGCGACGCCGCCGACCAGCACGCGCCGGCGCACCTGGCGGGCGTCCTTTTCGTGATCCTTGAGGCGAATCGGCTGCGGCATCGTGGCTTACTTGGTCACTTGTGGTACGGATGGCCGGACAGCACGGTCCAGGCCCGGTAGATCTGTTCGCCGAGCAGGATGCGCACCAGCGGGTGCGGCAGGGTCAGCGGCGACAGCGACCAGCGCTGCTCGCTGCGCGCGCAGACCTCCGGCGCCAGCCCTTCCGGGCCGCCGACCATGAGGTTGACGGTGCGCGCATCCAGGCGCCAGCGGTCCAGCTCGGCGGCCAACTGCTCGGTGCTCCACGGCTTGCCATGGACCTCGAGGGTGACGATGCGTTCGCCCGGCTGCACCTTGCTCAGCATCGCCTCGCCCTCCTGACGGATCAGACGGGCGACGTCGGCGTTCTTGCCGCGCGTGTTCAGCGGGATTTCCACCAGCTCCAGCGGCAACTCGGCCGGCAGGCGCTTGACGTACTCCTGCCAGCCCTCCTCGACCCAGCGCGGCATGCGCGAGCCGACGGCGATCAGCTTGATCCGCACGGCTTGCGCTTACTCGGCCGAGTGCTGGGCGCGGCTCTGCTCGGCGCCCTGCCACAGGCGCTCGAGGTCGTAGAACTGACGCGCGGTGGGCAGCATCACGTGGACGACGATGTCGCCCAGGTCGAGCAGGGCCCATTCGCCGCTGTCCAGGCCTTCGCTGCCGATCGGGCGCACGCCGCGCTCCTTGACCTTTTCCAGGACGTTGTCCACCAGCGCCTTGACCTGACGGCTGGAGCTACCGCTGGCGATCACCATGAAATCGGTGATGCTGGTCTTGTCCTTGACGTCGATCACGGTGATGTCGCTCGCCTTGATCTCTTCCAGCGCCGCGACGGCGATCTTGACCAGCTCGTCGCTGGGCATGCTGTGCTTCTTCATAAATGACTCGTTTGCCTCGTGTAATGGGACGCCTGCGCACATGCGCGACGCTTCAAGCATGCGGCGCAGAATACAAACCCTGCGCCTGGATATAGGCCAGTACCGCATCCGGCAGCAGAAAACGCGCCGATTTGCCGGCCGCCAGCAACTGGCGAATCTGCGTGGCCGACACCGCCAGCGGGGTCTGCCAGATGAAACTGATCTGCCCGCCCGGCCCCTGCAGGCTCAGCGGGTCGCTGACGCTGCGCGCCGCCAGCAGGTCGCGCAGCGCCTCCGGCGCCTCGCTGTCGGCATCCGGCCGCTGCAGCACCAGCAGGTGGCAGTGGTCGAGCAACTCCTGCCAACGGTGCCAGCTCGGCAGGCCGCAGAAGGCGTCCCAGCCGAGCAGGAGAAACAGCTGGTCGTGCGCGGCCAGCTCGCCACGCAGCGACTCCAGGGTGTCCACCGTGTACGACGGCTTGTC
>NZ_AVOF01000024.1:0-12578 GCF_000465935.2 Pseudomonas sp. EGD-AK9 | reverse complement strand
TTTCTCGCCCTGGTCGAGCGGGTCATCCAGCAGGAATCGGCCGGCCGTGTCGACGCCGTGTCGCCTAAGGGCGCCCGCGGCCTGATGCAGCTGATGCCCGATACCGCGCGGGAGATGGCCGCCGAACTCGGCCTGCCGTTCAGCGAGGCGCGGCTGACCACGGACGCCACCTACAACAAGCGCCTCGGCAGCGCCTACCTGGACAAGCTGCTGCAGCGCTACGACGGCCACCAGGCGCTGGCGCTGGCGGCCTACAACGCCGGCCCGGGCCGGGTCGACGAGTGGCTCAAGGCACACGGTGACCCGCGCCGCGGCGAGATCGGCACCGGCGCCTGGATCGAGCGCATCCCCTTCCAGGAAACCCGCGACTACACGCGCAAGATTCTCGGCGACCTGGCCAGCGGTGAAACGCCGGTCCAGGAGACTGCGCCGCAGCAGACCGCGCTGAGCGCGCAGACCCGCCAGCAGCTGGCCAGCGCGCTGAGCGCCGACAGCGGCCTGCTGCTGGGCGCTGTCGCCGGCCAGCAGCTGTTGGCGCGCGGCGAGCTTAAGTCTGCCGGCGATTGCGTCGCCCTTTCTCCGGTAACCCAGGACATTTCCGTCGAGGGCGGCGCCACGCCGCGTCTGGCGGCATTCGCTCAGCCGATGCGCTTCGAGCGGCAGGAGAGTTAATTCGTGAGCATCCTCAATCAGATCGCCTACAGTGGTGTGCGCGCCAGCCAGGTCGCCCTGGCCAGCACCGGGCAGAACATCGCCAACGTCAACACCCCCGGTTTCAGCCGCCTGCAGACCGTCACCGGCTCGCTCGCCGGGCAGGGCGGGCTGAGCGTCGGTGGTGGTGTCGAGGTGATCAGCATTCGCCGCATGACCAACGAATTTCACAACCAGCAACTGTGGCGCGCCACCACCGAGCAGCAGTACTACGGCGCCGCGCAGCAGTACCTGACCGCCCTGGAAGGCCTGATGGCCGGCGAGGGGTCGAGCATCAGCGTCGGCCTCGACCAGTTCTTCGCCGCCTTGAGCGAGGCCAGCGCCACCCCCAGCTCGATCGCCTTGCGCCAGCAGGTCCTCGGCGAGGCGGGCAACCTGGCGCAGCGCTTCAACGGCCTGAACAGCAATATCGACGCGCAGATCAAGGCCCTGCAGGAGCAGCGCACGGCCATGGCCAGCGAGATCAACGGTCTGACCGAGAACATCGCCCTGCTCAACAAGAAGATCGTCGAGACCGAGTCGGTCAAGGGTGACAGCACCGCGCTGCGCGACCACCGCGAAAGCCTGATCGGTGAGCTCAGCCAGTTCGCCAAGCTGCGCGTCAACGAGACCGCGGACGGCGCCGTCAGCGTCGCCCTGGCCAACGGCCAGCCGCTGGTGGCCGGGCCCACCGCCGGCCAGCTCAAGGTGGGCATGACCGCCAGCGGCGAGCAGGAGGTCAGCCTGGCCTTCGCCGGCACCAGCTTCCCGCTGCGCCAGGACGGTTTCGGCGGCGCCTTCGGCGGCCTGCACGACGTCGAGTACGCCAGCCTGCGCCCCAACCAGCAGGCGCTGCACGACATGGCCAGCGAGCTGGCGCAGATGGTCAACGACGTGCTGGCCACCGGCTTCGACCTGGACGGCAATCCCGGCCAGGCGCTGTTCGCCTACGACCCGAACAGCACCACGGCGATGCTCAGCGTCAATCCGCTGCGCGCCGAGGAGCTGGCCTTCTCCGCGGCGGCCGGCGAGAGCGGCAACAACGAGGTGCTGCTGGATCTGCTCGGGCTGAAGAACCAGACCATTACCCTGAACGGCAGCCAGGTCACCCTCAACGACGCCTACGCCGGGCTGCTCGGCCAGGTGGCCAGCGACAGCCGGCAGAATCAGGCCGATCTCAAGTCCGCCACCGCCGTGACCCAGCAGGCCCAGGCCCAGCGCGACAGCGTCAGCGCCGTGAGCCTGGACGAGGAGGCGGTCAACCTGATGACCTACCAGCAGGCCTACCAAGCCAACATGAAGGTGATCAGCACCGCCAACCAGCTGTTCGACGACATGCTCGCCGCGTTCTGACGCGCCGATCGAGAGAGCCAGATCATGATGCGGATCACCAACTCGCAGATTACCGCGATGATGCACAACTCGATGAACGCCAGTTCCGCCGAGCTGGGCAAGCTGATGCAGCAGATGGCCACCGGCCAGCGCATCATGCTGCCGTCCGACGACCCCATCGCCAGCGTGCGGGTGCTGCGCGTGCAGCGCGAGGAGGCCAGCCTGGAGCAATACGCGAAGAACATCGCCAACGTCTCCGGCAGCCTGTCGACCCAGGAGGCCAACCTCAAGTCCACCTCCGACGCCATGCTCAACGTGCGCGACCTGCTGCTGTGGGCGGCCAACGGCTCCAACACCAGCGAAGACCTGGCCGCCATGGCCGGCGAACTGGCGATCATCGAAGACACCATCCTCAGTTTCGCCAACGTGCGCGACGAAGAGGGCCGCTACCTGTTCTCCGGCACCCTCAGCGACACCCAGGCGATCAGCTTCGATGCCGGTACCCAGAGCTACAGCATCACCGGCAACGACAAGCACCGCCAGGCCGCGGTGGCCAACGGCGTGCTGGTGGAGGAGAACGTCACCGCCCTTGGTGTGTTCGGCGCCGGCGCCGACATGCTCAACCAGCTGCACGGGCTGGTCGCCACCCTCCAGGACCCGGCGCTGGACGCCAGCGACCCGGCCGTGCGCCAGCAGATTCTCGACACCCTGAACAGCCTCGACGACAGCCACGCCCAGGTGCTCGGCGCCATCACCGAACTGGGCGGCCGGCAGAACACCCTGACCCTGCTCAAGGGCAGCAACGAGGAGGTTTCGCTGGTCAACCAGAAGATCGAGGGCGAGCTGTCGCAGCTGGACTACGCCGGCGCCACCATCGACCTGAACAACTACCAGCTGGCCCTCGGCGCGACGCAGAAGACCTACCTGAAGATCAACGAGATGTCGCTTTTCGCGCTGCTGTAACAGGTCGCCGAAAAACTACCTGCGTTGCCTGGCCGTTGTTAAAAACGGCCTCAAAATGCTCATTTACAGCACGTAAACTGCGCTTTTTCGGCCGTTTTTGCCTAGGCCAGCCTGCCTCGGCTACGTTTTTCAACGACCTGTTAAGGAGTCCTCGCCCGTGATCAAGGTCGACAAGCAGCTGCCGGTGGTCACCGCCCTCGATCCGCAGGCGCGCCGTCCGGTGCAGGGCGAACAGGCCATGCAACGCCCGCGCAAGCAGGCGCCCACCGCCGAGCAGGCGGCGCAGCCGCGTGGCAAGCACGCCAGCTTCAACCTGCAGCTCAACCAGCAGCTGACCTCGATGCAGGCCGCCGACAGCTACCTCGGCGAGCTGGCCGGGCGCCTCGGCCAGCTCAAGCTCAGCCTCAGCCGCGAGCTGAGCAACGCCCAGGCCGGCGAGCGCGAGGGCCTCAAGCAGGAGCTGGAGCAGGTGCGCCAGCTGCTCGCCCAGCGCAGCCAGCGTTCGGCGCAGTCGCTCGACGCCGGCTTCAAGCTGCGCCTGACCGAACCGGTGCGCAGCCGCTTCGGTCTGCAGGGCCTGGAGTCCATGGCGGCGATCCAGCAGGCCGGCAAGGAGACCCTGCTGTTCAGCGCCGAGCGCAAGCTGGCCGAGCCGCTGGCGGTGGTGCTCGACGAGGGCCTGAGCGAGCAGCAGATCCTCCGCCGCTTCAACGCCGGCCTCGGCCCGGCCGGCATCCGCGCCGAACTCGATAGCGGCGGCGCGCTGAAATTCAGCGCCCGCGAGAACGACTGGCAGCAGCTCAAGGGCGAGCTGCGCGTGCAGGGCGAAGGCAAGCTGGCGGCCAAGGCCGCGGCGCCCGTCGCCAGCCAGGAAGAGCAACTGCTGCGCCTGCCCGAGGCCGCGCGGCTGGACGGCGCGCGCGAACTGCGGCGGGCGCTGGACGAGGTGGTGGCGGCGCTGGACAAGATCGGTGCGCTGCGCGAGCAGCTCAGCCATCGCCAGCAGGAGATCCGCGAGTTTCTCGCCCGGCACGCCGAGCAGAACGAACGCGAATGGGCGCGCGAGTTCGCCGGCGAGGTGTTCAGCCTGATGCGCCGCAGCCCCAGCAGCTACGCCGCGGTGACCCAGACCGTGGTGGCCCAGGCCAATATCAGCCGCTCCAGCGTGGTCAGTCTGCTGTCCTGATCTTCGCCATATAACTAGACGTAGTGAGTACCAAGGCATTCTCCTATGCGCCGATCCAGTCGTATCACCTTTCGCTCCACCTTCCGCATCAAGGTCAGTCAGCGCGAGCGCGACGAGTTGATCGGTTATGCCGGCGATGTGTCCGAGTGCGGCATGAGGCTGCTCAGCGATAGCCCGGTGGAGCCGGGCAGCCAGTTGCAGTTGCGTCTGCGCATGCGCGATCGCGAGGGTGAGTTGCGCCAGGTGGAGGTGGACATGGTCTGCCAGTGGTCGCAGGAGAACAGCCGCACCGGCTTCTTCGAGGCGGGCCTGGCGGTGGTCGGCGAGGCGCCGGCCTATGTGGGCTTGATCGAGGGGATGCGCAACAGGCGCCAGGAGCAGGTATAGGCGGGCGGTGCGCGCGGCGCCCCTAGCCGAGGGCGCGCGCTTCGCTGTGCTGGAGGTGAAGAGCGACATCCACCCGGCGATGAACGGGCCCCGGTTAGCCCAGGGTGCCGAGGATATTGACGCCGACCCGGTCGGGAATCTCGTTCTGCGACAGCACGTGCAGGCCGGGGCTGAACACCCGGGCGTAGCGCGCCAGCAGCGGGCGCAGCTGCGGCATCACGGTGAGGATCGGCGGATGGCCGTCCTTGCGCAACTTCTCCTTCACCACCGGCATGCTGGTCTGCAACTGATTGAGCAGGCTGGGCTCGACCGGGATGTTGTCCAGGCTCACCGGGCCGGCTTGCTGGGCGATGGCCAGGGCCCCCAGCAGGGTGTTTTCCAGGGCATTCTCGAGGATGAACACCGACAGCTCCTGCCGCTCGCCGGCGATCATGCCGACGATGCTGCGGCGCAGCGCGTAGCGCACGTCGGAGGCCAGCAGCACTGGGTCCTTGGTCGATTCGCTGGCTTCCAGCAGGGTGGTGGCAATGGTGACGATGTCCTTGAGCGGCACCTGCTCCTGCAGCAGCTGGCGGTAGACGCGGTGCTGCTGGGTATAGCTGAGCTGGTTCTTCAAGCTCTCGGCCAGCTTCGGCGCCTGCAGCTGCAGGCGCTGCATCAGTTGGTCGACATCGTCGTGCTTGAACACATCCGGCAGGTGTTCGCGGATCACCTTGTTCAGGTGGGTGGCGATCACGCTGGCGCAGTCGATCACCTGGTAGCCGAGGTTCAGCGCACGGGCCTTGTCTTCCGGCTGGATCCATACCACCTGCATGCGATAGGCCGGATCGACACCGAGGATGCCGTCGATCTCGCCGTACAGCTCCGGCGAGGGGATGGCCATCATGCGGTCGGCATGCAGCTCGGCGCCGTCGAGCTTCTCGCCGTTGATCTGGATGCTGTACTGCGAGGCCTTCAGGCGCAGGCTGTCGCGGATCTGCACCTCGGGCAGGAGAAAGCCCAGGCTCTCCGAGAGGGTCTGGCGCACGCCGCGCACGCGCTGGGTGAGCGGCGCGCCGGCAGCCTCGTTGACCAAACCGACCAGCTTGTACCCCAGCGACACCGAGAGCCGCTCGACCAGCGGAATATCCTCCCAGGCCAGGTTCTGCGCGCGCTCCTGCTCCATCGCCTTGCCCAGCGCTTCCACCTGCTGCAGGCTGTCCGCCTCGCTTGGCGGCGCGTTGCGCGAGACCATCCAGGCAATAAAGGCCACCAGCGCGGCGAAGCTGATAAAGGCCAGATGCGGCATGCCCGGCACCAGCGCCAGGGTGAACAGAATGCCGGCCACGGTGTAGAGCAGGGCCGGCTGGGCCAGCAGCTGGCGGTGTACCTGCTGGGTGATTTCCGAGGATTCGTTGATCCGCGTGACGATGATGGCTGCCGCGGTGGACAGCAGCAGCGCCGGGATCTGCGCCACCAGGCCGTCGCCAATGGTGAGCAGGGCATACAGCTTGAAGGCTTCGCCGGCGCCCAGGTCGTAGATGAACAGGCCGATGGCGAAGCCGCCGAACAGGTTGATCAACAGGATCAGGATGCCGGCGACGGCGTCGCCGCGGACGAACTTCGAGGCGCCGTCCATCGCTCCGTAGAAGTCGGCTTCCTTGGCCACCTCGGCGCGCCGGCGCTTGGCCTCGTGCTGGTCGATCAGGCCGGCGTTGAGGTCGGCGTCGATGGCCATCTGCTTGCCGGGCAGGGCATCCAGGGTGAAGCGCGCGGTGACTTCGGAGATGCGCTCGCCGCCCTTGGTGATGACGATGAAGTTGATGATCATCAGGATCACGAACACCACCAGGCCGACGATGAAGTTGCCGCCGATCACCACCTCGCCGAACGATTCGATCACCTTGCCCGCCGCGCCGGTGCCGGTATGCCCCTCGAGCAGCACCACGCGGGTGGAGGCGACGTTCAGGCACAGGCGCAGCAAGGTGGTGATCAGGATCACCGTGGGGAACAGGGAGAAGTCCAGCGGGCTCTTCGACGACACGCTGACCAGCAGCACCAGGATGGCCATGGCGATGTTGAAGGTGAACAGGGCATCGAGCAGCACCGGCGGCAGCGGCAGGATGACCATGGCCAGGATCGACAGGATCAGCACCGGGATGCCGATGCGGCCGCTGCGGAAGGTGGGCGCGAGTTGCTGCAGTAGGTTCATGGATCAGCCCCTGTTGGCCAAGCTGTCGGGAATCGGAAGGTTGCTCGCCAGGTGTGGCTTGCTTCTGCGGCCCTGGCGCCAGGCCTTGAGCTGCAGGATGTAGGTCAGTACGTGGGCCACCGCGGTGTACAGCGGCGCCGGGATCTGCTGGTTGACCTGGGTGCTGTGGTAGATGGCGCGCGCCAGCGGCGGAATCTCCAGCACCTCGAGTTCGTGCTTTTTGGCCATCTGGCGCATGTACAGCGCGGTCTCGTCGACGCCCTTGGCCAGCACGAAGGGCGCGGCGGCCTTCTTCGCGTCGTACTTGAGCGCCACGGCGAAGTGCACCGGGTTGACGATGATCACGTCGGCGTTCTTGATCACCTTGCTGATCTGTCGTTGCAGCATCTGCCGCTGCAACTGCTTGATGCGCGCCTTGACCTCGGGGCGGCCCTCCTGGTTCTTGTGCTCTTCCTTGCGCTCCTGCTTGGTCATGCGCATCTTCTTGAGGAAGAAGTAGCGCTGCAGCGGGATGTCGATAAAGGAAAACAGCACGAACACCAGCAGCAGGCACAGGGTCAGGTTGAAGGTCAGGCTCAGCGCCGCGGAGATGGCCTGCAGCACGCTGCTGCGCTGCAGGGCGATCAGTTCCGGTAGCGCGGCGCGCACCAGCACATAGCCGACGCCGAGCAGCACCAGCACCTTGAGCACCGACTTGAGCAGCTCGCTCCAGTTCTGCGCGGAGAAGATTCGCCCGAGGCCGGTGATGGGGTTGAGCTTGCTCAGCTTGGGCGTGAAGTTCTTCGCCGAGAACACCCAGCCGCCCGGCACCAGCGACAGCGCCACCACCAGCAGCGAGGTGAGCAGCAGCGG
Source organism: Pseudomonas sp. EGD-AK9 (assembly GCF_000465935.2). Taxonomy (NCBI): domain Bacteria; kingdom Pseudomonadati; phylum Pseudomonadota; class Gammaproteobacteria; order Pseudomonadales; family Pseudomonadaceae; genus Pseudomonas; species Pseudomonas sp. EGD-AK9. Next base: position 4,977 of record NZ_AVOF01000024.1, on the reverse strand, counting down.
CGCCAGCAGCTTGATGAACACCAGGATGTTGTAGCCGAGCAGGGTGTCGAGATCGTCCAGGCCGATCTCGCTGTGGCCGAACTGGATATAGGACAGGCGGAAGCTGTCGCTCAGCCCCTCGAGGAACAGCCCGGCGCTGAACTTGAGGATGAACAGGGTGGCGAGCAGCGAGATGGTGGTCGACAGGTCCTTGGAACGCGCGACCTGGCCGTCCTCCTTGCTCTTCTTCAGCTTGTGCGCGGAGGCCTCTTCCGTCTTTTCCTGACCGCTGTTTTGCTCAGACATGGCCGCCCTCGCGCAGGATCACGCCGATATCGTCGAGCAGCTCGCGGGTCAGGTGCAGGTAGCTGTCCGGCAGGTTGGGCAGGGTCAGGTAGATGCACAACAGGCCCATCAGGATGCTGATGGGAAAGCCCAGGGAGAACAGGTTCATCGCTGGCGAAATACGGTTGAGCAGGCCGAAGCAGAACTGCACCAGGGTCAGGCAGAACACCAGCGGCAGGGTCACCAGCACGGCGGCGGCCAACACCCAGGCGAAGGCCTGAATGAAACTCTGCGCGCCGAGGTAATGCAGGCCGCTGCCCACCGGCCAGAACAGGAAACTCTGGTACAGCACGCTGACCGTGACCAGATGGCCGTCGATGGCGAAGAACAGCAGCACCAGCAGGATGAAGTACAGCTGATAGATGATCGACGACGACGACACGCCGTTCACCGGGTCGTTGTAGCGCGCCATGCTCATGCCCATCTGGGTCGACACCACCTCGCCAACCAGCATGAAGATGGTGAACACCAGCTGCAGGGTCAGCCCTAGCAGCACGCCGAAGGCGACCTGCTCCAGGGCGGTGAACAGTCCTTGCAGCGATAGCGGATCGATCGGCGGCATGTCCGGCAGGGCGGCGCCCAGCGCCAGCGTCAGCGCCAGGGCGAGGAGGATGCGCACGCGCACCGACACCGCCTTGTGGTTGAACAGCGGCGCCATGCTCATCAGCGCCAGGATGCGGCAGAACGGCCACCAGTAAGCCTGCAGGCTGGACAGGTAGCTGCCGGCGTGCAGCAGGGGCTCGTCTAGGGGCATGGGCATCAGCCGACCAGGTGGCCGGCCTGCTTGAAGGTTTCGATGAACAGATCGCCCAGGGTGCGCAGGATCCAGTGGCCGGCGAACACCAGCATGGCCAGGGTGATCAGCAGGCGCGGCAGGAAGCTGAGCATCTGTTCGTTGATCTGCGTGGCGGCCTGGAAAATGCTCACCAGGAGGCCGCCGAGCAGGCTCGGCACCACCAGCACGCAGACGATCAGGCCGGTGATGTAGACCGCATGGGCCACCAGTCCGGCGGCGTATTCGGGGGTGAGCATGGGCGACCTCGCTAATACGGCTGAACGCTGCTGGTGAGGGTGCCGACCAGCAGGGTCCAGCCGTCGACCAGGACGAAGATCATCAGCTTGAACGGCAGCGAGATCATCATCGGCGACAGCATCATCATGCCCATCGCCATCAGCACGCTGGCCACCACCAGGTCGATCACCAGAAAAGGCACGAAGATCATGAAACCGAGCTGGAAGGCGGTCTTCAGCTCGCTGAGCACGAACGCCGGCAGCAGCAGGGAGAAGTCCAGCTCGGCCAGATCCTCCGGCAATTCCTCGCCAGCCAGGGCGACCAGGGTCTCCAGCGAGTTCTTGCTGGTCTGCGCCAGCATGAACTGGCTGATGATGCGCTTGCCCTCGCCCAGGCCCTGCTCGAGGCTGATCTGGTCCGCCTCGAACGGCACGTAGGCCTGGGTGTAGACCTCCTGCCACACCGGGCGCATCACCAGCAGGGTGAGGCACAGGGCGATGCCGATCAGCACCGGGTTGGGCGGGCTCTGCTGCAGGCCGATGGCCTGGCGCAGGATGGCCAGGACGATGATGAAGCGGGTGAAGCAGGTCATCATCATCAGCATGGCCGGGAGAAAGCCCAGCAGGGTCATGATCAGCAGGATCTGCAGCTTGACGCTGAGGGTCTGGCCGTTCTCGCTGTCGTTGAAGTTGAGCAGGGTGATGTCGCCGCCGGCGGCCTGGGCCAGCAGCGGGCAGCCCAGGGCCGCCAGCAGCAGGCCGAGGTGCAGCAGGCGGCGCGGCATCAGGCGCCCAGCCCGCTGAGGGCGCTGCCGGACAGCTCGACGATGCGCAGGCCGTAGTTGCCGTTGAGCACCACCACTTCGGCCTTGGCGAACAGCGCGCCGTTGACCTTCACGTCCAGCGGCTCGCCGGCCAGCTTGTCGAGGGCGATCACGCTGCCGGCGTCGACGTCCATCAGCTCCTTCAGCGAGATCTCGGTGGAGGCCACTTCCAGGGTGACGTTGACCGGGATCTTGCCGAAGAAGCTCAGGTCCTGCTGCGGCAGGGTCGCCGGGCCGTCGACGGGCGCGGCTTGCGGCTCCGGCTCGTCCAGGTTGAGCCCGGCGTCGTTGATCAGGTTGTCGAAATCGTTATCGGAAATGGGGCTGCTCATGGGGTCTTCACGCTCTCAAGAGAAGTCAGGAACAGGGAGCCGTCGTCTTCGAAGATGGCGCCGCGAAACAGCTTGTGCTGGTTGATCTGCACCTCGCAGCGTTCCAGCAGGCGCATCGGCAGGATGTCGCCGGGGCGCAGGCCCAGCACCTGGGACAGGGGCATCTGCAGGCTGGCCACCACGCAGTCCAGGCGCACCGGCAGCTGGCGGATCTGGTTCAGCGAATTGCCGCCCTGGGCCGTCGGCGCCGGGCTGCTCAGGCGGCTGGTGAGCTCGTCGACCAGCTGGGTGTCCAGGTAGATGAAGATCGACGCCTGGCTGCCGGTGATATGGCTGGTGAAGTGGAACTCGGCGACGTATTCCCACACCGCCTCGTCGTAGGCGTTGTCGTGGGGTTCGAGCTTGCCGAAGGTGTCGCCGGCGAGGATCGAGCGGGCGAACAGCTGACTGACGTCCAGCCCCAGGCGCGTGCGCATGCGCTGCTCGGAGCTGCTGATCGGCGGCGCCTCGTGGCTGGGCAGGCAGGTGCCGCCGTAGTAGCACTCCAGCGCCTCGGTCAGCAGCGCGCGGTCGATGGCGAAGCCGACCTTGCCCAGCGTCGAGCGATACAGGCACTCGGCGTCCTGCACCACCTGTTCATGGACCTCCACCTTGAGCAACTCCAGGTTGATCCGGAAGTTGCGCAGAAAGTAGTCGCTGATGATCCGCGGGTACTTGCTGGAGAGCTCGCGAATATAGTGCGGAATCTTGTGGTAGTGCCGGCCAAGTTTCTGCGGTTTCAACCGGATCAGACTGTCGGCGGGCACGCCATGATGGACTTTTTTAATGCCACTCATGTTGTGTGCTGTATTCCTGGTTGTAACTGCGTGGGCGCCGCCGGTTAGCCAGGCGGGCATTGCAGGAGACAGTTTGGGGTGCCGGCAGGCCGTTGCGCATTGCGTTGGCCATGGCGTCGATTCCATCCCGGCGCCGCGCTGCAGGCCAGTGATGACGAGGGGGAGTCTAGGGAGCGGGGGGCGGGAAATTAAATCAATAGATATCAAATGCTGTCTTTGATGGCGGATGGCCAGCATTGATGGCAATTGATACTAAGTAACTCGCGAATTTCTGTGCGCTTGTTAACGTCGCCGCCGTGATGCCGTCGAGGCCTATAGAGGAAGACGTCGGTAGTTGACCGCGTTGATCGATAAGGGCGACGGAAAGTTCGAAAAGATTAAGTGGCCGAGTGCAAAAAAACTGTCATCTGCTTGGCAGATTGAAACTCGGGACGCAACTTGCCAGCGGGCAGATAAAGACAACGGGTGATTTACCTTGAAGCGTTCAACTCAAACGGTAAGTTACGCCTGCGACGGGCTGTTCGACGAACTGCCGGGGCAGCAACATATAGTGGTGGTCGGCCAGGCCGATGCCGCCAGCGACGGCCTGCTGAGCGGCAGCCTGCGCCGTCAGGGCTACCGGGTGCGGCGTTTCGCCAGTTGCCTGGAGCTCGACCCGCAGGTCCTGCAGAGCGCCAGCCTGGTGCTGGTGTTCGTCAGCAGCCTGGCCGGGCCCAGCCTGTATGCCCAGGTTGGCGCCATGCTACGCCAGGCCAGCCGCGTCGGCGTGGTGCCGGTGGTGGAGTACGCCGACCAGGAGAAGGCCGCCGCGCTGCTCGAGCTGGGTTGCGTCGACTACCTGCTGGCGCCGTTCAGCGAGGCTCAGCTGAGCGCGCTGCTGCGCCGCCAGGAATCGGCCAGCGCCGGCGAGGAAGGCTTCGTCTCCTGCTCGCAGGCCGGTCGCCGCCTGCTGGCCATGGCCCAGCGCGTGGCCATGACCCGCGCGCCCATCCTCATCACCGGCGAGACCGGCACCGGCAAGGAGCTGATGGCGCGCTACATCCACCGCTTCTCGGCCGCCGGTGACGCGCCCTTTATCGCGGTGAACTGCGCGGCGATTCCCGAGCAGATGCTCGAATCCATCCTCTTCGGCCACGAGAAGGGCGCCTTCACCGGCGCGGTCAGCGCCCAGCCGGGCAAGTTCGAGCTGGCCAACGGCGGCACCCTGCTGCTCGACGAGATCGGCGAGCTGCCCCTGGGCCTGCAGGCCAAGCTGCTGCGCGTGCTGCAGGAGCAGTGCGTCGAGCGCCTCGGCGGGCGCAAGGAAATCCCCCTCGACGTGCGCATCGTCGCCGCCACCAACCGCGACCTGCAGCAGGAGGTGGCCGAGGGCCGTTTCCGCGCCGACCTGATGTTCCGCCTCGACGTGCTGCCGCTGCACATCAGCCCGCTGCGCGAGCGCAAGGACGACGTGCTGCCGCTGGCGCGCCGCTTCATTCGCCAGTACGCGGCGCAGGACGCGCGCCACGAGCTGCTCACCGAGGACGCTTGCCGCGCGCTGCTGGCCCACGACTGGCCGGGCAACGTGCGCGAGTTGGAGAACTGCCTGCAGCGCGCCCTGGTGCTGCGCAACGGCCTGTATATCCAGGCCCAGGACCTCGGCCTGGCGGT
>NZ_AVOF01000023.1:0-12746 GCF_000465935.2 Pseudomonas sp. EGD-AK9 | reverse complement strand
CGGCGCGGTGCAGGGTCTGGCGCCGCTGCTGGCGGCCTGGCCGGCCTGGTTGATGCTCGGCGGCGGGCTCTATCTGGTGCTGCGCCGATAGCCAGTCGGCCGCCGCACTGGCACACTTGGCGTATTGACGGGCCGCGGCCCGGCGCAGCAGACACGGAATCCCGATGAACGATTGGCTAGACGAAATCCACTGGAACGAAGACGGCCTGGTCCCGGCCATCGCCCAGGATCACCAGAGCGGCCGCATCCTGATGATGGCCTGGATGAACCGCGAATCCCTCGCCCTGACCGTGGCCGAACAGCGCGCCATCTACTGGTCACGCTCGCGCGGCAAGCTGTGGCGCAAGGGCGAGGAATCCGGCCACGTGCAGAAGCTGCACGAGCTGCGCCTGGACTGCGACGCCGACGTAATCGTGCTGATGGTCGAGCAGCTCGGCGGCATCGCCTGCCACACCGGGCGCGAGAGCTGCTTCTACCGCGTCTATGACAACGGCGGCTGGAAAATCGTCGACGCCGTGCGCAAAGACCCGCACGCCATCTATCACGCAGGACACCGCCATGAGTGACACCCTGAGCCGCCTGGCCGAGGTGCTGGAGGCGCGCAAGGGCGCCGCCCCCGACAGCTCCTACGTCGCCAGCCTGTATCACAAGGGCCTGAACAAGATTCTCGAGAAGCTCGGCGAGGAGTCGGTGGAAACCATCCTCGCCGCCAAGGACGCCGCCGCCAGCGGCGACTGCAGCGACCTGATCTACGAAACCGCCGACCTGTGGTTCCACAGCCTGGTGGTGCTCGCCGCCCTCGGCCAGCACCCGCAGGCCGTGCTGGACGAACTGGAGCGGCGCTTCGGCCTCTCCGGCCACGCGGAAAAAGCCGCGCGACCGCAAAACTGAACAACCCCTCACAACGGAGAACGCATCATGGGATTCGGTGGCATCAGCATCTGGCAACTCCTGATCATCCTGCTCATCGTGGTCATGCTGTTCGGCACCAAGCGCCTGAAGAGCCTGGGCTCGGACCTAGGCGACGCGATCAAGGGGTTCCGCAAGTCGATGGACAACGGCGAAGCCGAGAAACCGGCGGTGGAAGAGCCCAAGGGGCAGACCATCGACGCCCAGGCGCGCAAGGTCGAAGAGCCGGCGAAGAAAGACTGAGCCATGTTCGACGTCGGTTTCAGCGAACTGCTGCTGGTGGCCCTGGTCGCCCTGGTGGTGCTCGGCCCCGAGCGCCTGCCCGGCGCGGTGCGCACGGCCGGCCTGTGGATCGGCCGGATCAAGCGCAGCTTCAGCGCGATCAAGGCGGAGGTGGAACGCGAGATCGGCGCCGACGAAATCCGCCGCCAGCTGCATAACGAGCAGATCCTCGAACTGGAGCGGGAAATGAAGGCGATGAAGCAGGAGATCCTCGACCCTGCCGCCAAGCCTGCCAGCGAGCCCGCCAAGGCCGAGCCGGCGCCCACCAGCCAGGACACCCCACGCCAGCCATGAGCCGACACCCGGACGCCGACCAGGAAATGCCCCTGGTCTCGCACCTGACCGAGCTGCGCGCGCGCCTGTTGCGCTGCGTGGTGATCATCCTGCTGATCTTCGCCGGACTGTTCTACTTCGCCCAGGACATCTACGCCCTGGTGGCCGCGCCGCTGCGCGCCTACCTGCCGGAAGGCGCGACGATGATCGCCACCGGCGTCGCCTCGCCCTTCCTCACGCCGTTCAAGCTGACCCTGATGTGCGCGCTGTTTCTCGGCATGCCAGTGATCCTGCATCAGGCCTGGGGCTTCATCGCGCCAGGGCTGTACAGCCACGAGAAGCGCATCGCCGTGCCGCTGCTGATTTCCAGCATCCTGCTGTTCTACGCCGGCATGGCCTTCGCCTACTTCGTGGTGTTCCCGATCATGTTCGGCTTCTTCGCCAGCGTGACCCCGGAAGGGGTGGCGATGATGACCGACATCGGCCAGTACCTGGACTTCGTGCTCACCCTGTTCTTCGCCTTCGGCGTGGCCTTCGAGATTCCCATCGCCACCTTCCTGCTGATCTGGGTCGGCATCGTCGACGTCGCCACCCTGCGCAAGAGCCGCCCCTATGTGATAGTCGGCTGCTTCGTGGTCGGCATGGTGCTGACCCCGCCGGACGTGTTCTCGCAGACTCTGCTGGCGGTGCCGATGTGGCTGCTGTTCGAGGCCGGCGTGCTGGCCGGCAGCCTGGTCAAGCAGCGCAGCGAAGCCCAGGCCGACGCCGAGGACGAGGCCAAGCCCGAAGACCAGCCGCCCGCGCCGCTGCCGTGAACCTGCTGCTGCTGGAGGACGCCGACTTCATCGGCGCCGACCGTGCCCGCCTCACCGGCCGCCGTCTCAAGCACCTGCACGAAGTACACCGCGCCGCCGCTGGCGACCGCCTGCGCGTCGGCCGCCTCGGCGGGCAGATGGGCGAAGGCCGCCTGCTGGCCCTGGACGATGAGCACGCCGAACTGCAGGTTGCCCTCACCCAGGCGCCGCCGGCCAAGCTGCCGCTGACCCTGGTACTGGCCCTGCCCAGGCCGAAGATGCTCAAGCGCGTGCTACAGACCATTGCCGCCATGGGCGTGCCGCGCCTGGTGCTGGTCAACAGCTACCGGGTGGAAAAGAGCTTCTGGCAGACCCCCTTCCTCGAACCCGAAGCCATCCGCGAGCAACTGATCCTCGGCCTGGAGCAGGCGCGCGATACCCTGCTGCCCGAGGTGCTGATCGAAAAGCGCTTCAAGCCCTTCGTCGAGGATCGTCTGCCTCTGCTTGCCGCCGGCACGCTCGGCCTGGTCGGCCATCCCGGCGACCATCCGCCCTGCCCGCGCGCGGTTTCAGGCCCGGTGACCCTGGCCATAGGCCCGGAAGGCGGCTGGATCCCCTACGAGGTGGCGCTGCTGGGCCAGGCCGCGGGCCTGCAACCGGTGCAACTCGGCGAGCGCATCCTGCGGGTGGAAACGGCGGTACCGGCGCTGCTGGCGCGGCTGTTCTGAACCCGCGCCCATCCCGAATGATCGCGACGGGCTAGGCGCCCCCCAATCCGGCGACGAACAACCCGGTCACCGCCTGGGCGGCGGCCTCTGCGTCCTGTCCAGGGAGCTGGTCGTCCAGCAGCAGCTGCGCCAGCCCATGCACCAGGCTCCAGGCCGCCAGGCTGGCGGTCGCCAGGTCCTGGCCTGGCGCCACGGCCTGCACGCTGGCCCCGAGCTGGCGGTAGAGGGCTTGCGCCGCCTGCTGCAACTGCGGGTAGCGCTGTTTGTCTGCCACTCCGCCGAACATCAGGGCGAAACGCCCCGGCTGCTCCAGGGCGAAGGCCACGTAGCACTGCCCCAATGCCTGCAGGCGCGATGCCGGCAGCAGCGCCATGCGCCGACTCAGTTCGGCGAACCCCTCGGCGGCCAGCGCCGCCAGCAAGGCATCGCGATCGGCAAAATGCCGATAGGGCGCGTTATGCGAAACCCCGGCCCGGCGCGCCACCTCGCGCAAGCTGATCGCAGCCGCGCCACCCTCGCCCAGCAGCTCGCCGGCCGCCGCCAGCAGAGCGCAGCGCAAATCGCCATGGTGATAGGCGCGAATGCCCTCTTCTTCACATGTTGACACCAGCAACATCCCCTCTAATATGTTGGCAACGCCCACATCATGCCCACAGCGGGCAACGGGCACCAGCTCCGCTCGGAGGAACCGTCATGCTATTCGTTGCCCTGTTGCTGGTTTTCAGCCTGCTCGCCGCGGTGCCCGTGCGCCTGGGTCTGCCCGGACCGACAAGCTGGCCGAAGCGAATGCGCCTGGCCCTGGCATTGGCCCTGCTGCTGATCGGCGCGGATCACTGGCTGACTCCGGCACGCTACCTGGCGATGATGCCGCCTTACCTGCCCTGGCACCTGGAGCTGGTACTGCTGACTGGCGCCTGCGAGATCGCTGGCGCACTCGGCCTGCTCTGGCCGCGCACACGCAGGCTGGCGGGGGGACTGCTGGCGCTGTACTTCGTCTGCGTGTTTCCGGCCAACCTGCACAACGCCCTGCATGGCCTGCAGGTCGACGGCCTGCCCAGCGTGCAGTGGTACTACTGGCTGCGCCTGCCGTTCCAGCCGCTGATCATCCTCTGGACGCTGTATGCCGCCGAATGGCTGCACTGGCCGCAGCCGTTCAGCTCTCGAGGAGAAAGGTCACCGGCCCATCGTTGACCAGGTGCACCTGCATCTCAGCGCCGAAGCGGCCGCTGGCGACCTGCGCATGCTGCGCCCGCGCCTGTTCGAGCAGCAGATCGAACAGGGCCTGGCCCTGGGCCGGCGCTGCGGCGCTGGAGAAACTCGGGCGCAGGCCGCTCTTGGTGTCGGCGGCCAGGGTGAACTGCGAGACCAGCAGCAGGCCGCCCTGCACGTCCGTCAGCGACAGGTTCATCTTGCCGGCCTCGTCGCCAAACACCCGGTAGTTGAGCAGCTTGTGCAACAGCTTGGCGACGCTGCCGGCATCGTCCTGCGGTTCGACGCCGACCAGCGCCAGCAGGCCCCGGTCGATGGCGCCGACCACCTCGCCCGCCACCTCGACACGCGCGGCGCTGACGCGCTGGATCAGCGCCTTCATGCTTCGTCCGGGGCCAGGTCGAGCAAGCGCCGCGCCATCTGCTCGGCGGCGCGCACCAGGGCATCAATGATGCCCGGCTCGGCCGCCGAGTGGCCGGCGTCGCGGATGATCTGCAGCTCGCTGTTGGGCCAGGCCTGGTGCAGCGCCCAAGCGTTGTCCAGCGGGCAGATGGCGTCGTAGCGACCGTGCACGATGATGCCCGGCAGGTGGGCGATCTTCGGCATGTCGCGCAGCAGTTGATCGGGTTCGAGGAAGGCCTGATTGACGAAGTAATGGCACTCGATGCGGGCGATCGACAGCGCGCGGTGGGCCTCGCTGAAGCGCTCGACCACCTGCGGGTTGGGGCGCAGGGTGGCGGTGCGCCCCTCCCAGGTCGACCAGGCCTTGGCCGCGTGCATCTGGGCGATCTGGTCGGCGCCGGTGAGGCGCTTGTAGAAGGCCTGCATCAGATCGCCGCGCTCCTCCGCCGGGATCGGCGCGAGGTAGTCCTCCCAGTAGTCGGGGAACAGGCGGCTGGCGCCCTCCTGATAGAACCAGTGGAACTCCTGCGGCCGGCACAGGAAAATGCCGCGCAGGATCAGCCCGTGCACCCGCTGCGGATGCGCCTGGGCGTAGGCCAAGGCCAGGGTCGAGCCCCAGGAGCCGCCGAACAGCACGAACTTGTCTATCCCCAGGTGCTCGCGGATACGTTCGATATCGCCGATCAGCGCCTGGGTGCTGTTGCCCTCCAGGCTCGCGTGCGGCGTCGAGCGGCCGCAGCCGCGCTGGTCGAAGGTGACGATGCGGTAGTGGTTGGGATCGAAGTAGCGGCGGCTGGCAGCATCGCAACCGGCGCCGGGCCCGCCATGGATGAACAGCACCGGCAACCCGTCCGCCGACCCGCTCTCGTCCACGTAGAGGACATGAGGCGGCTCGACCGCCAGCTCGTGGCGGGCGTAGGGTTTGATCTCCGGATACAAAGTCTGCATGGTGGGGCTCCTGGCTCGATGGGCTACAACTGCCGTGTTCCGCTCTGCCGGGCATCATAACCATGAAAAAGGAGTTTCAGCATGCCGATACGCGTTCCGACCTGGCCCCTGGCGCTGTTTTTCGCCCTGCTGCTGGGCGGTTGTGGCGGCAAGGACGACCCGCAGGCGGCGCTGGAAGCGGCCGTGCAGCAGTTGCAGGACAATATCGAAGCCAAGGACACCGGCGCGGTGATGGCGCAGCTGCACCCCGACTTCCTCGCCCGCCAGGAACTGGACCGCGAGTGGGCCAAGCGCACCATGACCCTGCTGTTCCTGCGCCACAAGAACATCCAGGTGATCGCCCTGGGCAAGAACAGCTGGATCGATGCCGCGATCGCCAGCAAGGGTCATACCCAGGCCCAGGTCGGCCTGAGCGGCGCCGAGGGCTTGATCCCCGACAGCGCGCGGCACTATGCGGTGCAGCTGGAATGGTGGCTGGAAGATGACCAATGGAGGCTGGCGCGGCTGGACTGGGAGTAGCCCGGCAGGCCCCTAGTCGGCCTGGCGCCAGATCAGCTCGGCGGTGTCGTAACCCTGCTCGCGCGCCACGGCGAGCAGCTTGTCGCGGGTGGCGGCGTCCACTTGCGGGGTGCGCGACAGCAGCCAGAGGTAGTCGCGCTCGGGATGGCCGACCAGCGCGACGCGGTAGTCGTCATCGCGGTACAGCACCCAGTAGTCGCCCTTGATCGGCAGCAGCTTGCTGGCCCAGTTGTCGAAGCGCACCCAGAGCTTGTCGGTACGGCCTTCGACTTGCGCTTCGGCAACGCCCCGAACCTCCTGCCACTCGCCGTCGTCGTCACGGCAGCGGTTGGTCACCTCGATACGGCCGTCGTCACGCAGGCGGTAATGCGCCTCGGACTGCACGCAATTGCGCTGGAAGAACATCGGCAGCCGCGCCAGCTCGTACCAGGTGCCCTGGTAGCGCTGCAGGTCGACCTGCATGGTTTGCGGCGGCTCCGGAGGAATGTGGCCGGTGCCCGAGTTGGCACAACCGACGAGCGCGAGCAGCGCGCTGGCAAGCATGATCGAACGCATGCTGACTCCCTTTACTTGAGGCCCTTGCCGGAGAACATCAGCACCTTGTCGCCGGCGTACTGCACGCTGATGAAGCTCTTGTCGTCGCCCCAGGTGCAGCTGGACATGCCCAGGGCGCCGGCGCACTCGCCCGGCGCGCCGAGCAGGCTTTCCACCTCGTCCTTGCTCATGCCGGCCTTGAGCTTGGCGTAGTTTTCCTGGTTGACCTTGCTGCAAGCGGCCAGCAGGCAGCAGGCGAGCAGCGCGACGACACGCATCGACATGGATGAAACTCCTGGAGGACATGGACGCGACAAGCTTGGCATAGCAGGCCGCAACGTGCCCGATTGGAGTTCAGAAACGTGAGCCGGGTTCCCGCAGGAAGGCCTGCTCTTCGTCGCTCGAAACGCGGCCGAGGATGAGGTTGCGATGGGGGAAGCGGCCGAAGCGGGCGATTACCCGCCGATGGCGCTCGGCGAAGTCGAGAAAGCCGGCGAACAGGCTGCGCTCGTCCACAGCCGCCTGCTCGTGCAAGCCGCGAAACAGCTCGACGGCGCGATCCTGCAGGACCAGGTCCTCGGCATGTTCGAAGACGATATAGGCAAAGACCCGCTCGATAAGCGTCAACTGGCGATCCAGGCCCTGTTCAAGCCCTTGCTGCAGCAGCGCCCGGGCCAGCGGGTCGCCGGCGAAGGCGCGCGGGGTGTCGCGGAAGATCATCCGCGGCAGCTGGTCGAGCAGGATCAGCCTGGCCAGCCAGCCCGGCGCCGTGACCTGCCAGCCCTGTAGCTCGCCGTCCAGGGCCTGTTCGACCAGCGCGGCGAAGCGCTCGCGGGCCTCTTCGTCCTGGCTGTCGCGCTTGCCGAACCACAGCCCCTGGCGCGCCGCCGCCACCTCGGCGGCCGTGCCGGGGGCGGCGCCGAACCACCAGTCGAGCAACGACTGCCAGGGCTGCACGGGATCAACCGCGGTGGTAGGCGGTGACGCGCAGCACCTCTTCCTTCGAGCCGAGGAACACCGCCACGCGCTGGTGCAGGGACTCCGGCTGGATGTCGAGGATGCGCTGGGTGCCGTTGGTGGCGACGCCGCCGGCCTGCTCGATGATCATCGACATCGGGTTGGCCTCGTACATCAGGCGCAGCTTGCCGGGTTTTTCCGGCTCGCGGGCGTCGCGCGGGTACATGAACACGCCACCGCGGGTGAGGATGCGGTGCACATCGGCCACCATCGAGGCGATCCAGCGCATGTTGTAGTTCTTGCCCAGCGGCCCGGTCTCGCCGGCCAGCAGCTCGGACACGTAACGCTGCACCGGGGCTTCCCAGTGGCGCTGGTTGGACATGTTGATGGCGAACTCCTTGGTCGCCTCCGGCACCCGGATATTGTCGTGGGTCAGCACGAAGGAGCCCAGCTCGCGGTCCAGGGTGAAGCCCTTGACGCCGTCGCCCAGGGTCAGCATCAGCATGGTCTGCGGGCCGTAGATGGCGTAGCCGGCAGCAACCTGCTGGGTGCCCGGCTGGAGGAAGGCATCCTCGCCGAGGTCGCCGGTATCGCCGTTGCGCTCCGGGCAGCGCAGCACCGAGAAGATGGTGCCGACCGAGACGTTGACGTCGATGTTGCTGGAGCCGTCCAGCGGGTCGAACACCAGCAGGTAGGCCCCCTTGGGGTACTTGCCGGGAATCTGGTAGGCGTTGTCCATTTCCTCGGAGGCCATGCCGGCCAGGTGGCCGCCCCACTCGTTGGCTTCCAGGAGGATCTCGTTGGACAGCACGTCGAGCTTCTTCTGCACCTCGCCCTGCACGTTCTCGCTGTCGAGGCTGCCGAGCACGCCGCCGAGGGCGCCCTTGGACACCTGATGGCTGATCGCCTTGCAGGCACGCGCCACGACTTCGATGAGGAAACGCAGATCGGCCGGGGTGTTGTGGCTGCGAGTCTGCTCAATCAGGTAGCGGCTCAGGGTGACGCGGGACATGGACGGCTCCGGAAAGGGAAAAAATCGCGCGCAGTTTAACCCGTTCGCGGCGCGGCCGCCTCCCCGCGGCCGCGGCGGAACCCGAGAAACTGACGGAACGTGCAGCTGGCCATATGCCCGCGCGCGCCGCCGGCGCGCGCGGGCAGCGGCCGGAGCGACTAGAGGTCCAGCGACAGCGCCAGGTTCAGGCCGTGCTGGACTTCGTCGTCGGCATGCCGGTAGCTGTAGCTGCCGCGCAACGACAGGCCATTGCCCAGGCTGTGGCTGACGCCCAGGTGACCGCGCAGGCCGCGATCGTCCGGCTGATAACCGGGCAGCTCGAAGTCGATCCCCGGCAGACTGTTGAGGCTCATGCGCACCTCGCTGGCGTCGTCCTCGTATTCGCGCTCCATCGCCAACTCGCCGAACAGGCGGGTCTGCGGCGTCAGGTCGTACAGCCCCTGGAAGCCGAAGCCGAGGCGCCGGGACTTGCGCTCCTGGTCGTCATAACTCAGTGCCGTGGAGCGCTGGCCGTCCTCGGCATAGCCGTCCACGTCGATATGCACGTAGTCGGCGCTGACGAAGGGGCTCAGGTGCCACTGGCTGCCCGGCTGGGCGATGTCGTAGCCGAAACGGCCGCTGAAGGCCCAGAGTTGGCCGTCGGTATCGCCCTTCTCCGAGTTGGTGGACGGCCCGATGGCGAACTGGCGCTTGAGGTCGTGGTAATCCAGGTGACCGGCGCTGGCGGCCAGATCACCCCACCAGCGGTTGTGCTGGTACTGGGCGAATGCGGTGCCGATGTAGCTGCGCAGGTCGTAGTCGGAATCCGCCGCGCCGGCCTCCAGGCTCTGCTGGTAGAGCCCGGCGGCCAGGCCCAGGCGCCAGGCCTCGTCGAGGCGGTAGTTAGCGCCGAAGTTGAGGCTATAGCCGTTGCCGTCGGCATCGCCGCCGTGCAGGTCGTAATCCAGGCGCTGGCCGCCGCCGTTGACGAAGGTGCGCCACTGGCCGACGCCTTGCCAGGCCCCCCAGTCGGCCAACCACTGGGCGCGCAGCTGATCCTGATGGCCGCGCAGGATGCCCAGGGCCATCTCAGGCAGCAGGGTGACCTCCCAGGGCGCGGCGAGCAGCGAATAGGCGTAGTCGGCGATCAGCCGCTGGCCGGCGATGGTCGGGTGCACGCTGTCGTTGAACAGCAGCTTGGTCGGATCGGGATTGCTGCCGTTGAGGCCATAGATCGGGTTGGGATTGCTGCAACCGTCGAAGCAGGTGCCGATCACCGTGTCGCGATCGGCGACCAGGCCGTAACGCCCCGGATCGCTGAGGATCTCGGCGAGATTGAGCGGGATGTTCAGCGGAATCACGTTGGCATCGACCGTGGCCAGCTGCAGCACCAGCTCGTCGTTGAAGTCGGCGCCGAGCGAGGTCACCAGATCCTGCAGGCCGCCGCCGAAGAAGTTCGGCGTCAGGCCGATGTCCGGCAGCAACCAGACCATGATGTAGCGCGCCCCGGCCTGCTGCAGCGTCTCCACGCTGTCGACCAGACGCCCCGCGGCGGCCTGGGCGCTGACGGTGTCGACCACGCGGAATTGGAGGAAGTCGTTGCCGCCGCCGGTCAGGTAGTACAGCGCGTTGGGGTCGGCACGCCCGCCGGTGGAGGCCAGATAACCGCCGGGGCCGCTGATGGTGCCGAGAATCTCGTCGGTGCGGTAACCGCCGACCGCCCAGTTGTTGCCGCCCTCGGCCGAGTTGGCCGGGCCCAGGCCGCCGAGACCGAGCGCATCGCCCAGCAGCATGGGCGCCACTGGGCCGAAGATTTCGCCGCTGCCATCCTGGTAGGTCGGCCCGACGCGGTTGGTGAAACGGGTGGTGGCGCCCGCGGGGCCATCGGGGTCGGCGAACCAGCCGGCGTCGCTGAGGCTGTCGCCGAACACATGGAAGGCGCTGTAGGGCGCGGCACAAAGCGGGGTGGCACTGGCCAGCAGGCAGGCGGCCGCCAGCGGGGTTAGAAGACGTTTCATGGCGAGTCCTTATTGTTGTTGGTATGAACCGCCCAGCAAATGTAGCGATTGTTGCGGCGAAAAACACCTATCTAGTGGTGATTGCGTTCAATGCGCGAGGGCCAGCTGCACCCGGTTGCGGCCGTTGCGCTTGGCCGTGTAGAGCGCCACATCGGCGGCCTGCAGCAGGCCGTCGAGCTCTTCGCCATGGGCCGGCCACAGAGCGATGCCGGCGGACAGGGTCACCGGCAGCGCGCCGATGCGCGTTGGTTGACCGATCTGCGCCAGTTGCGCGCGCAGCGACTCCAGCCGGCTGGTCGCGGCCGCCGCATCCAGCCCCGGCAGAATCAGCAGGAACTCCTCGCCGCCGATGCGGAACACCGCGTCGGTGCTGCGCAGGTTGTCCAGCAGGTGCTGGGCCACGGCCTTGAGCACGTCGTCGCCGACCAGGTGGCCGCACTCGTCGTTGAGCCGCTTGAAGTGGTCGAGGTCGATCAGCGCCACGGCCAGCGGCACCTGCTCGCGCTGGGCGCGGGACAGTTCGCGGGCGAAGAACTCGTCCAGGTAGCGGCGGTTGTACAGCCCGGTGAGCGGATCGCACAGGGCCTGCTCGCGCAATTGCTCGTGCAGGCTGCTGATGGTGCGCAGGCGCTCCTCGCTGAGGGCCAGGGCCTCGGCCAGCTTGAGTTCGCTGAGCTGGCGCTGGGTGACGTCGCGCACGTAGAGCATATGGCCGAGCAGCACCGGGCCGTGGCGGGTGGCGCGCTCGATGGCGCGCACGCGCACCTCGTAGTAGCGCGCCGCGCTGGTCAGGGTCAGCGGCAGGCTCGGGTCGGCGCCGGCCTGTTCATCGAGCAGCTGCTGCAGGTCGGCGCCGAACACCGGCCAGTCGCCCAGCTCACGGCCCTGCCAGCCCTGCTGCAGGCCGGCCAGCTTGAGCGCCGCCGGGTTGGCCTCGATCACCCGCCCGCGCGGGTCGACCACCAGCACCGGGTCGAGCAGCGCCTCGAGCAGCAGGTGACGGGCCACCGGCAGCAGATCGAACAGGCGCACGCCGACGATCAGCCAAGAGAAAGCCCCCAGGGTGAAGGCGAAGCTGAAGGGCGTGGGATCGAAGCCGAACAGGGTCCAGCCGAACACCACGTAACCGACGTTAGCCACCCAGGGCACGGCGGTGACCAGCGCGAACGCCAGGTAGTGCCGGCGGTGCAGGCCCTGGCTGAGCGCCGCGGCGCGGGTCACCACGCCCATGCAGAAGGCCATGAACAGGTAGACGTAGACCGCCGTGGCGTAGAACAGCGGGCCGTGCTGATAGCGCACCGGTGCCCCCGGGCTGGCGTCAATCGGCGCGCTGCCGGCGCCGTAGAACAGGCCGTGCCAGGGGTTGCTCAACGCCAGGGCCCAGACCAGCAGCGGCACCAGGCTGAGGCCGAGGATGCTGCTGCGCGCCAGCGGCGTGCGCATGCTGTTGACGTATTGCCAGAGGAACACCGCCCAGAAGGTCGGCGTGGAGACGATGCCCGGCCAGGCCATGCTGGCCCAGAACATCTTGCATTCGGCGGCGAAAAAGCTCATTTCCAGCGCCGCGGCGGCCATCCACCAGAGGCTGGCCAGGTGCAGCAGGATGAAACTGTCGCGTCCGGGAAAGTCGCGCTGGCGGGTCACCCAGTGCGCCAGCAGGATCACCCCGAAGCACACCAGCAGGGTCATCAGCACCGGCGGCGACAGGTTCCAGGCGGAAGCCAGGCAGGCCTGCATCAGCACGCTCTCCACAGCGGTTGCAGCGGGGAAACGAGCGCCTCGCCGCGCGCGGGGGCGACGGCATATGACAACGGGGCGATGACGCGACTCGAAATACGCAAGGGCCTTCCTGACCTCAACTCCTGGCTCGGCGCAAGGCGCCTAAGATACTGCAAAACCCCTGCTGCAACAGGGGTTTATTCGCTCCGCACATACGCTCAGGCGTTTGGCGGGCGACGCAGCAGACTGGCGGCCATGGTCGCCAGCAACCCAACTCCCAGCAGCAGTACAGCCCAAAGTCCGAAGTGCTGCCAGTCGCGTGGCGGCTCGCCGCTCGCCGGCTGCGCCTGACTGGCCAGCTCGCCCAGTTCGGCACGCCCCAACCCGGCCAGACGCTCGGGACGGTAGCCGGGAATCAGGCTGGCCAGCGGCAGCGCCGCCGACTGCGCGCCGGCGTGGCCCA
>NZ_AVOF01000022.1:0-12821 GCF_000465935.2 Pseudomonas sp. EGD-AK9 | reverse complement strand
GCGAATCTGCGCCAGGCGTGCTTGATAGGCGGCGGTCGGATCGTTGCTGCGCTGCGCGTCGATTTGCTGCTGCACCGCTGCGATGCGGTTCAGCATTTCATCGCGCGTCTGCGGCGTGCCGGTGTAGGTGCTCGGGCCACCCGGCGCGGAGCCGTTGCTACGCGGGGCATCCACGCGCACGGTGGTCTTGGCCTTCACGGCTTCGCCGAACATCTGCATCTTCGCCATGCGGATGCGCTGGGCCTCGTCGTCGTTCACCGGCTGGCCCGGGTTGCCGGGGTTGGCCGGCGGGGCCGGCGGCGCGTCCGGGTTGGACGGCCGCGCGATCTCCAGCGGAGCCGACGCCGGGCCGGTCGGCATGTCGGGCACCTTGAGCGGGCTTGCCGGCTCGATCAAGCCGCCGGTCTTGTCGCCTGCGATCTCCTTGGCGAACATCGACGTGTTGCCGGCCTTCTCCTTGGGGCCGTCCGCCGGCGCGTTCTGCTTGGCCGCGCGATCCGCCGCGACCAGGGCCATGACCAGCACGAACGACAGCAGGACGCCGCCGAGGATGTACATGGGCATGTTGTTGACGCGACGGACGCCCGCCTTCTTGGACACTTCGCCAGGCGAAGCGTCAGGTGCCATCTGATCGGCGTTTTCTGTCATGGCGTCACTCCTTGCGCACCCAGTACCCGGCCGGCGCGAACGTGCCGTTTTGCGCCAGGTAAGGGCGGGTGATGGATTGATTGCCGACCATCAAGGTCAGGCGGTACAGGTTCGAGTCGCCAGCCTGGTCGAGCACGTAGCGCAACGGCAGGCCGCCCGACGCGGCCGTGGTGGCCGGTGCGCTCGCCTGCGATGCCGCCGAGGCCGGGGCCTGCGTGGAAGCGCCGGCCGGGGCGTACTCCAGGAGGGCATAGCCCTTGTCGCGCAGCGACTTGACGAGCGCCTGGCCGAACGGATCGGGCGTCGGCTGTTGCAGCTCCAGGCGCGTGCGCGCCGGCGCGTACAGCGTGGCGAGCTGCTGCACCGCGTCGGTGGCGAGCTTCTGCTGATCGAGCGCGGCCGACTGGACGAAGTTGCCGTACTGGCTGGTGGTTGCGCAGCCGCCGAGGCCCAGGGCGAGGGCGAGCAGCGCGAGAGAGACGATCTTGCGCATGGTCACTTCCTCCGGCTGATGGTCACGCGGTCTTGGCTACTGCCAACACCGGCAATCAGGATCGCGCGGTCAAACACCGTGTCCACGATGTAGCGATTGCCCTGCACGCGGTAATTGACCAGCACCGTTTCGTCGTCGGTGAACAAGCCGCCCTCTTTGCGCACGACCAGGAGCGTCGGCGCTTCGGTCTGCTGCATCGTGCCGGGCATTTCGATGATGGTCTTGCGGCCATCGTTGTAGACGCGCACAGGCTTCCAGCTCGCCGACCCGGACAGCTCATAGTCGAACGAGAGATCGCCCAGGTACTCGCCCGTCGCCGGCAGGGTGTTGTCGGTGCGTTCCTGCTTCTCGCGGCGCTGGATCGCGTCCCACTTGGCTTGCGCTTCCTCGGGGTACGTGAACGAGACTTGCGGCATGTACTCGGTGCGATGCGAGCGCAGGCGGAAGTGGTAGCTGCGGCGGTTCGTGGTCACAACCAGGCTGGTTTCGAGGCCCACGTCCATCGGCTTGATGATGAGGTGCTGAACCTCGGTCGCGCCGCTGCCGGTGATGGCCGGTTCCACCGTCCACCTGGCCGTGTCGCCCAGGTTGATCGAGTTCACTTGTTCGCCGGGCTGCAAGGCCACGTCGCACACCTGGAGCACCGCGCAAACGATGCTCGGCTGCTGCGCGCCGTACACGAACTTGATGGCACCGCCCGAGCCGGCCACCGGCTTGATGCCGGTCGCCGACCCCGCTTCCCACCGTTTGGCGATGGCGAGCGCCGCGCGCTCTTGAGCGGTCAGCGTCGGGTTGGTCTTGTTGAAATACTTGTCGGCAATGTCGTCGCCAGGGGCGGCCAGAGCCAGGGAGGGCACCGCCACAGCAGCGCCCACGATCAAAGCGGAGAGGGTTTTCTTCATGGTGGATGACCTCGAATTCATTGGATGCGGGACCAGGAGTAATCACGCACGTAGATGCTCAACGGGTTGTTCCGCAGTTGCTCATCGGTGGTGTTGGGCGTGACCTCGGCGATGTAGGTAGTCACGAGCGCGCGCCAGGTGACGGGCTGACCTTTCAGCGTGCCTTGGCGGTCGCGCGTGGTTTCCACCCACTCGACTTGCCAGGTGTCGGGCGTTTGCGGGATGACGGTCTTGATCTCGACGCTGACCATTTCCTTCTCGGCGCGCTTGAACGGGCTGGAATCGGGCGTGCCGTTCAACCACTCGTTCATCTTTGGCGTCGCCGGATCGTTGGGGGCGAGCATCGAGTACGCCTTGAACACGCACTTGCGCTGCAAGGCCACGTCAGGCGACACCATGCGCGCGCAGCTCATCCAGTCCGCAACGGCGGCGTGGATGACACGCGGATCGGCCTTCCCTGCGGCCTGCACCGGGCCGGCGGCCACCGTCTGGCCCAGCTTGTCCACCTCGACCACGTAGGGGATGAACTTCGACTGGCTGCCGATGTGGATCACGCCACCCACGCCGGCCAGCGCGATCAACAGCGACAGGATGCCTATCACCTGCCAGGTTTGGCGCTGCGAGACGACGCTGCCCACGTGATCGTTCCAGGTGCGGCGCGCGGCCAGGTAGGGGTTCTCGGCCTCGCCCGCACGGCGGCCGCCGGCGAGCGGTTCCTTCGAGCGGCGCGGATCGCGCGGCTCGGCGGAGTTGGCGGGCTTCTTGAAGATCAAGCCCTTGAGGGTGTCGGCGATGCTCATGCGGCCTCCAGGTAGTCGTTGAGATTCAGCCCACGGCCGGCCAGCCACTCATGCACCCATTCGTGGCCGAACTTGGCTTCGAGGCTCTTGATGGTGGCGACCGATTCCTTGTCGGACGCACCGACGAAGGCCAGGGCCATCGGCCCCAGGGCAAGGTCATAGAGACGGCGGCCGTTCTCCGAGACGTAGTAGTACTGACGCTTCGGAATGGCAGTCGCCAGGATTTCGATCTGACGCGCGTTGAGGCCCATACGGCGATAGAGCGCCGATGTGTCCTCATCCCTGGCGTAGACGTTAGGCAGGAAAATCTTGGTCGCGGTCGATTCCACGATCACGTCCAAGATGCCCGAGTTGGCCGCGTCGGAGAGGCTTTGCGTCGCCATCAGCACAAGGCAGTTGGCCTTGCGCAGCACCTTGAGCCATTCCCTGATCTTGGCGCGGAACGCGGGGTGGCCCAGCATCAACCAGGCTTCGTCCAGGATGATGACGGAGGGCTGGCCTTTCAGTGCGCGCTCGATGCGGCGGAACAGGTAGAGCAGCACCGGCAGCGCGAACTTCTCGCCCAGGTTCATCAGCTCTTCGATCTCGAACACCGTGAAGTCGGACAGCGACAGGCCGTCCTCTTCGGCGTCGAGCAGGTGGCCCATCGAGCCGTCCACCGTGTACTGCTTGATGGCCTCGCGGATCGCCTCGTCCTGAATCGTCACCGAGAACTCGGAGAGCGTGCGCGCGCCGCTGGCGTGCATGCTCATGATCGCGTTGCCGATCTCGTTGCGCTGCGCCGGCGTGGTGTTGACGCCGTTCAACGCCAGGATGGTGTCGATCCACTCCATCGCCCAGGCCCTATCCCCCTTCGTTTCGAGGAACTGGAGCGGGCAGAACGCCAGGCGGTCATCGTCGGCGGCCACCGTGAAATGCAGGCCGCTCTTGCCCTTCGTGGCCGCGCGGATGCCGGCCGCGAGTGGGTACATCGACATGCCCTTGTCGAAGGCGTAGATCGACATGCCGGCGTAGCGACGGAGCTGCGCGGCGATGATGCCCAGGTGCGTCGATTTGCCTGCGCCGGTCGGGCCGAACATGAAGGTGTGGCCCAGGTCGCGCACGTGCAGGTTCAGGCGGAACGGCGTAGCGCCCACCGTCACGCAGTGCATGAGCGCCGGCGACAGCGGCGGGTACATCGGGCACGGAGCCGTGGCGCTGCCCGTCCAGATCGAGCTTGTCGGCAGCAGGTCGGCCAGGTTCATCGTGTTGATGAGCGGCCGGCGCACGTTCTCGACGCCGTGGCCGGGCAAGCTGCCCAGGTACGCATCGAGCGTGTTGATCGTCTCGATACGGGCCGCGAAGGCCAGGCGGTTGACGGCCTTCTCGACCAGGAGCGCGGAGGCCGCCAGGCGCTCCCGATCCTCGTCCATCAGCACGACTACGCTGGTGTAGTAGCCGGCCGCCACCAAGCCGCTGTTGACCTCGGCGATGGCCGCCTCGGCGTCGCCGACCATCGCGGCCGCGTCCTGGTTGATCGAGCCGGTATTCGTGTTGAACACCTGATCGAAGAAGCCGCGAATCTTCTGCTTCCACTTCTTGCGGAACTTGTCCAGGTGCTTCAAGGACTCGTGCTGATCCATGAAGATGAAGCGGCTCGACCAGCGGTATTCGCTGGGCAGCTCGGCCAGGGCCGAGAGCACCCCAGGCGTTGACTCCAAGGGGAAGCCTTCGATGGCGACCACCTGGATGAACTTGCGCCCGATCTTGGGCACGACGCCGCCCCACAGCTCTTGCCCGCCGATTACCGCATCGAGGTACATCGGATTGCTGGGCAGCATGACCGGGTGATGGAGGCCCGTCACGCAGAACTGCAACCAGCTCAGGAAGTCATCGTGCGTGACTTCCCTGCCCTCTTCCGACACGACTTTTTGGCCGCGCAGGCGCGTCATCTTGACCGCCGAGGACAGGCGCGATTCCAGGCTGGTGATCTCGCGCTTGAACTGCGCAATCAGGCCCGTAGTGCGCGCCGTATGGTCGGGAGCCACCGCATCGTCATCGAACATGAGTTCGACAAACTTGCGCTGGGCCAGCACTGGCGGGAACCACGTGACGGTCAGGACAAAGTAGCCCTCGAACATCGCGCCCAGGCCCTCGAACAAGCGCCGGCGTTCCTCGTCAATGGCGAAGGAAACGGAGTCGGGGAACGATGACACGCCCCGCTCCGAGTAGTTCGGCGCAGGCCGACGCACAGCATCGACATGCACCATCCAGCCGTTCCCCAGGCCCGCCAGGGCCTGGTTGATGCGGAACGACACCATTTCCCGCTGTTCCTCGGTGCTGCTGGCGTTGTCATCACCCTTGTACAGCCAGGCGGCCATAAAGGAGCCGTTCTTGCCCACGATCACGCCGTCATCGACCACGGCGGCGTAATTGAGCAGATCGGCCAGGCCGGCATCCTTGGCGCGATGCTTCTTGAGCTTCAGCTCGGCATCGACAGCCCGGATGCGGGCAAAGAGGATGAGCAACAGAACCGCACCGAGCACAGCAATGGCAATTGCGATTGCTTCGATCATTTGTATTGCTTCCCTTGACTCGGCGTGTTGTCACGGAAGGGCGTGCTGCGAGCCGGGTAGTACGGCTTGTACCGGCGGTGCCGCAGGTACACGTGTCGCAGCTTCGGATCGGCCTTCGCCATGAGGCGCAGCGCGAAGAGCGCGCCGAACCACAAGGCGATGCCGAACACCGTTGCCCTCACTTCTTGGGCGCTGAAAATCAGCGCGCCGGCCAGCAGGCCCGAGAACATCACCAGCTCACGATCCCCGCCCATGAACAGGTTTTCTCGGTTGCCGGCCCTACGGATGGGGATCGCGCGCAGAGCCATGACTTACCCCGCGATGTGGCCGCGCTCGGCCCAGCGCATGACGGCTTCGCCGGGGAAGCCGGCCACGTCCAGCGCGGCGACCTTGACCTGGTGCAGCGCGCCATCGGTCAGGGCGGCGATTTCCGCGCCACGGCCGAAGAACGTGCTCATCATGTTCTGCGCGCCGACCAGCAGGGCCATGACCAGGACGATGAAGATCAACGTGCGGAAGAAGCCGTTGAGTTCGCCGCCGAAGATCAGGATGCCGCCGGCGACCACGATGCCGATGATCGACAGCGCGAAGGCCACCGGGCCGGTGACGGAGTTGCGGAGGTTGGTCAGCCAGCTCTCATACGGCAGAGAGCCGCCGGTGCCCTCGGAGGCGAATGCGTGCTGGGGGGCCAGCAGGAAGAACGCCAGGAGGGCGAAGAGGCCCATGTAGAACAGGGCGTTGCGGTTGAGGCGGAATGCCGGGAAGGTTGCTTGCATTGGTCGTAACTCCTAGTCAGAGGGTTTTGGTGATGTACTGGCCGTTGGCGAACCCGGAAACCTCCAAGATTTCCTGGATGCGCCGCGAGCCTTCGACGCGGGCGATATGAACAACCACGTGAACCGCCTCGCCGATAAGCGGTTCAATGGGTTTCGGGGAATCGGGGTGCATGCTGATGAGCATGGCGAGCCGATCCAATCCAGCTTTGGCGTTGTTTGCGTGCAGGGTTGCAGCACCTCCTTCGTGCCCGGTGTTCCAGGCCATCAACAGATCAAGGGCTTCGGGGCCGCGCACCTCGCCGACCAGGATTCGGTCGGGGCGCATGCGGAGGGTGGTTTTCAGCAGCGCCGTCATGTTCACGTCGATGCTGGTGTGGTACTGGACGTAGTTCTCGGCGGCGCACTGGATTTCGCCGGTGTCCTCGATGATGAAAACCCGCTCGGTCGGGTCTTGAATCACCATCTCGTTGATGATCGCGTTCACCAGCGTGGTCTTGCCCGAGCCGGTGCCGCCGATCACAAGGATGTTCCGGTGCGCGCGCACCGCTGCAATCAATGCCTCGCGCTGCGGCGCGGTCATGATTCCGCGTTCGACGTACTGATCGAGCGTGAAGATGGCGACGGCCTTCTTCCGAATGGCGAAGGTGGGTGCGGGCACAACCGGCGGGAGCTGGCCGGCGAAGCGACTGCCATCAAGGGGCAGCTCGCCTTCCAGGATCGGCTTGGAGCGCGTGACTTCCTTGCCGTGGTAGCCCGCGATGGTTTCGATGATGGCTTGCGCCTGCGCGACGCGCAGCGTGCCGATGCACTTCATCGGCTCGCCCAGGCGTTCGAGCCAGAGCTTGCCGTCCGCGTTGAGCATGATTTCAACGGTCTTGGGATCGTTGAGGGCGGCCAGCAGCTCCGGCCCCATGTCGCGTTCGAGCTTCTTCTTCGCCCGTTCCTTGATGCTGTTGTGTTCTGGTTTCTGGTCGGTCATTCCGTATGCCCTGTATGCCGTTGCGTTTCGCGCATTCTACACAGGTTCATACGATATACCGAACTAATTTCGACCGCAACACCGAAGCGCACAAGGGTGACTTCGGCCGCGACGTTGCATCGCGGATTGCAGGGGCGAAAGAGGCGACAACGCGGCGCATGCTCCGTGCGCCCTCGCGCCGAACCCGTGGCGTTTGCGTTATGGGTTGTCCGGGGGTTGAGCCACCCCGGCGGGCTTTAGCGGCTAAAACTTGGCTGGCTCTTGTGGCTCAGTTCCGCGCCGCTTCCCTTCCCTTCTCACATCCTGGCGTCAACTCCCTCTAAGTTTCTTCCTTGTCGCTTCGCCCCACTTCTTGACGATGAACGCCTGGTGTTCTGGCAGCACGGCCGCCACGCGCTCGAAGCCTGGCGGCAGGCTTCGGGGTGCCTTGCCGCCGGCCAGGGTGTCAAGGGCTTCTTTGTCCAGGTCGGTCGATTCAAGCAGGAGCGGCAGGGGAGTTTCAAGGGCCTGCGCAATGTCCTCCATCACCTTTAGGGAGGGGTTGGCTTTGCCAGTAGTGAGATCGGACAGGAAGGAGATCGAAACCCCCGACCTGTCCGATAGCTCCTTTTTCGTCATGTGCCGCTCATCGAGCAGCCGGAGCACGTTCGTGAAGAAGATGTAGTTGTACAAGGCCCGTATGCCTTCTCGGTGCGGGCGGCAGAAAATTTTAGCCGCTAAAGTTCTTGACCACGGACGCAGGTTTAGCTAAACTGACGACTCCATTAGCGAAAGGAGCATGACGAATGAGCCACAACCTGTTCCAGTTTATCGGTAATCTTACCCGCGATACCGACGTTCGCCATAGCGAAAACAGCGCCCGCGCCGTTTTCGACCTGGCTGTCAATCGCGTGTGGCGCAACGCAGCCGGTGCGAAGCAGGAGCAGACGGACTTCTTCCGCATCAAGTCGTTCGGCGGCCTGGCCGAGAACGCGGGCAAGTACCTGGGCAAAGGCTCCAAGGTGTTCGTCCAGGGCCGCATCGAGCCGACGAAGTACGAGAAGGACGGCAAGACCGAATACGGCTTCGATTTCATCGCCGAGGAAATCGAATACCTGGACACCAAAGCGCCAGGCGGCGGCCAGTAAGGCCAGGCCCGGCCACGGCCGGGCAGTATGCTAGGAGGGAGATTAGATGCAGAACGAGTTCAACGAGCAGGAATACAGGCGCAAGCTCATCGAGGGCGGGCTTAGCGAAGCCGACGCCACCGACCTTGCCGCCCGTACCGCCGCCGCTCGCAGGGACTCGGGCAGCGCCGGCGGGGCCTTCCGCCCCGCCGGTTCCCTCTTCGAGCTGCCGGCCACGGCCGGCGACAACGAGGCGGCTTTGCCGCCGAAGCTACCGACGCCGGCAAGTGCCGCCGTCGAGCGATCCGAGCGCATGGCGCAGGAATCGGCCGAGCTTGCGCGCACGATGGGCCTGCCGCCCGAACCGCGCACCGCCGTGAACAAGATGGCCGAGCAGATCGGCGCGCTGGCCCAGGACAAACGGAGTAGTGCGATGGCGACCAAGAAGCGAACGGCCGGCGGTGAGCTGGCCGAGAAGGTCAGCGAGGCCAAGCAGACGGCCTTGCTCAAGCACACGAAGCAGCAGATCAAGGACATGCAGCTCTCGCTGTTCGACCTGGCTCCCTGGCCGGATCACATGCGGGCACTGCCCAACGACTTCGGGCGGTCGGCGATCTTCACCGTCCGCAACAAGAAGGTGCCGCGCGCCGCGCTGCAAGGCCAGTCGATCTACCACGTCAACAAAGACGTGGAGATCACCTACACCGGGATCGAGCTGCGCGCCGACGACGACGAGCTGGTATTCGCCCAGGTGCTGGAGTACGCGAAGCGCACCGCGCTCGGAGAGCCGGTTTCCTTCACGTTCTACGAGCTTTGCCAGGACTTGGACTGGTCAATCAACGGTCGGTACTACACAAGGGCCGAGGAATGCCTGACGCGGCTCCAGGCGTCGGCCATGCAGTTCTCATCCCAACGCATCGGCCGGCTCGAATCGGTGTCGCTGATCCGGCGCTTCCGCGTCCTGGATCGCGGCAAGCGCACGTCGCGCTGCCAGGTCGAGATCGACGCCGAAATCGTGGTGCTGTTCGCCGGCGACCACTACACGAAATTCGTGTGGGAGAAGTACCGCAAGCTGTCGCCCACCGCGCGGCGCATGTTCGACTACTTCGCCACCCACAAGGAGCCGTACCCGCTCAAGCTGGAGACGTTCCGGCTGATGTGCGGCTCGGATTCCACCCGGCCGAAGAAGTGGCGCGAGCAGGTAGGCGAAGCGTGCGACGAGCTGCGCGAAAACGGCCTGGTCGAAAGTGCGTGGGTGAACGACGACCTGGTGCATTGCAAGCGGTGATCGCCCCCCTGCCCTCCCCTGGAGCCGCCCGAGATCGAGGCGGCTTTTTTTCTCGAGCATCGCCACTTCCGGCGAGGCAGGGGTCGTCTCAGAAAACGGAAAATAAAGCACGCTAAGGCATAGCCGAACCTGCCAAGCTTGCTCCACCCTGTAGTGACGCGATCAGCGGGCAGGAAACGTTCCCCCTTCGCGCATGGCAGGCGCACACCAACTCAGACAGCACGGCCTCCATGCGCGCCAGGTCAGCCATTTTCTCGCGCACGTCCTTGAGCTTGTGCTCGGCCAGACTGCTGGCTTCCTCGCAATGGGTGCCATCCTCCAGCCGCAGCAGCTCGGCGATCTCATCCAGGCTGAAGCCCAGCCGCTGGGCTGATTTCACGAAGCGCACCCGCGTTACATCCGCCTCGCCATAGCGGCGGATGCTGCCATAGGGCTTGTCAGGCTCCAGCAACAAGCCCTTGCGCTGATAGAAACGGATGGTCTCCACATTGACCCCGGCCGCCTTGGCGAAAACGCCAATGGTCAGGTTCTCCAAATTGTTTTCCATATCGCTTGACTCCGTACATGAGTACGGAAGTAAGGTTACGCTATCCAATTTCAATTCGAAAGGACAAGCGCATGTCTGAACCAAAAACCGGGCGCGGCGCGCTCTTCACTGGAGGGCTTGCCGCCATCCTCGCCTCGGCTTGCTGCCTCGGGCCGTTGGTTCTGATCGCCTTGGGGTTCAGCGGCGCTTGGATCGGCAACTTGGCGGTGTTGGAACCCTATCGCCCCATCTTTATCGGCGTGGCGCTGGTGGCGTTGTTCTTCGCCTGGCGGCGCATCTACCGGCAGGCAGCGGCCTGCAAACCGGGTGAGGTCTGCGCGATTCCCCAAGTGCGAGCTACTTACAAGCTCATTTTCTGGATCGTGGCCGCGCTGGTTCTGGTCGCGCTCGGATTTCCCTACGTCATGCCATTTTTCTACTGATCGGAGTTCACCATGAAGAAACTGTTTGCCTCCCTCGCCCTCGCCGCCGTTGTTGCCCCCGTCTGGGCCGCCACCCAGACCGTCACGCTGTCCGTACCGGGCATGACCTGCTCCGCCTGCCCGATCACTGTCAAGAAGGCGATTTCCAAGGTCGAAGGCGTCAGCAAAGTTGACGTGACTTTCGAGACACGCCAAGCGGTCGTCACCTTCGACGATGCCAAGACCAGCGTGCAGAAGCTGACCAAGGCAACCGCAGACGCGGGCTATCCGTCCAGCGTCAAGCAGTGAGTCACTGAAAACGGCACCGCAGCACAACGGACGTCATTGTCTGGCGCCACAAACGATAAAGGATCTGTTGCATGACCCATCTAAAAATCACCGGCATGACTTGCGACTCGTGCGCGGCGCACGTCAAGGAAGCGCTGGAAAAAGTGCCAGGCGTGCAGTCGGCGCTGGTGTCCTATCCGAAGGGCACAGCGCAACTCGCCATCGTGCCGGGCACATCGCCGGACGCGCTGACTGCCGCCGTGGCCGGACTGGGCTACAAGGCAACGCTAGCCGATGCGCCACTGGCGGACAACCGCGTCGGACTGCTCGACAAGGTGCGGGGATGGATGGCCGCCGCCGAAAAGCACAGTGGCAACGAGCCCCCGGTGCAGGTAGCGGTCATTGGCAGCGGTGGAGCCGCGATGGCGGCGGCGCTGAAGGCCGTCGAGCAAGGCGCGCAGGTCACGCTGATCGAGCGCGGCACCATCGGCGGCACCTGCGTCAATGTCGGCTGTGTGCCGTCCAAGATCATGATCCGCGCCGCCCACATCGCCCATCTGCGCCGGGAAAGCCCGTTCGATGGCGGTATTGCGGCAACTGTGCCTACGATTGACCGCAGTAAGCTGCTGGCCCAGCAGCAGGCCCGCGTCGACGAACTGCGGCACGCCAAGTACGAAGGCATCCTGGGCGGTAATCCGGCCATCACCGTTGTGCACGGTGAGGCGCGCTTCAAGGACGACCAGAGCCTTACCGTCCGTTTGAACGAGGGTGGCGAGCGCGTCGTGATGTTCGACCGCTGCCTGGTCGCCACGGGTGCCAGCCCGGCGGTCCCGCCGATTCCGGGCTTGAAAGAGTCACCCTACTGGACTTCCACCGAGGCCCTGGCGAGCGACACCATTCCCGAACGCCTTGCCGTAATCGGCTCGTCGGTGGTGGCGCTGGAGCTGGCGCAAGCCTTTGCCCGGCTGGGCAGCAAGGTCACGGTCCTGGCGCGCAATACCTTGTTCTTCCGTGAAGACCCGGCCATCGGCGAGGCGGTGACAGCCGCTTTCCGTGCCGAGGGCATCGAGGTGCTGGAGCACACGCAAGCCAGCCAGGTCGCCCATATGGACGGTGAATTCGTGCTGACCACCACGCACGGTGAATTGCGCGCCGACAAACTGCTGGTTGCCACCGGTCGGACACCGAACACGCGCAGCCTCGCGCTGGACGCAGCGGGGGTCACTGTCAATGCGCAAGGTGCCATCGCCATCGACCAAGGCATGCGCACGAGCAACCCGAACATCTACGCGGCCGGCGACTGCACCGACCAGCCGCAGTTCGTCTATGTGGCGGCAGCGGCCGGCACCCGTGCCGCGATCAACATGACCGGCGGCGATGCGGCGCTCGACCTGACCGCAATGCCGGCCGTGGTGTTCACCGATCCGCAAGTGGCGACCGTGGGCTACAGCGAGGCGGAAGCCCACCACGACGGGATCGAGACCGACAGCCGCACCTTGACCTTGGACAACGTGCCGCGTGCGCTCGCCAACTTCGACACACGCGGCTTCATCAAGTTGGTTATCGAGGAAGGCAGCCATCGGCTGATCGGCGTACAGGCGGTCGCGCCGGAAGCGGGTGAACTGATCCAGACGGCGGCTCTGGCCATTCGCAACCGCATGACGGTGCAGGAACTGGCCGACCAGTTGTTCCCCTACCTGACGATGGTCGAGGGGTTGAAGCTCGCGGCGCAGACCTTCAACAAGGATGTGAAGCAGCTTTCCTGCTGCGCCGGGTGAGAAAAAGGAGGTGTTCAATGAACGCCTACACGGTGTCCCGGCTGGCTCTTGATGCCGGGGTGAGCGTGCATATCGTGCGCGACTACCTGCTGCGCGGATTGCTGCGCCCGGTGGCGTGCACACCAGGCGGCTACGGCTTGTTCGATGACGCCGCCTTGCAACGGCTGTGCTTCGTGCGGGCGGCCTTCGAGGCGGGCATCGGCCTCGACGCGCTGGCGCGGCTGTGCCGGGCGCTGGATGCGGCGGACGGCGACGAAGCG
>NZ_AVOF01000021.1:0-500 GCF_000465935.2 Pseudomonas sp. EGD-AK9 | reverse complement strand
GCCGCCCTGCGCGCCCGCGAGGCGGCCCAGGGCCTCAAGGGCAACACCATCCGGGGCGAGGGCCAGGCGAAGCCCGGCCACGCGCCGGCGGTGGACAACATCACGAAGAAGGGGACGATCATCTTCCGCGCCGGCATGAGCGCCGTGCGCGATGACGGTGACCGCCTGCAAGTCTCCCGCGAGGCCACGCGCGAAGGGCTGCAAGAAGCCCTGCGCCTGGCGATGCAACGCTACGGCAACCGCATCACCGTCAACGGCACGGTGGAGTTCAAGGCGCAGATGATCCGCGCCGCCGTCGATTCCCAGCTACCCATCACCTTCACCGATCCGGCTCTTGAGAGCCGGCGGCAGGCGCTTTTGAACAAGGAGAACACCCATGAGCGAACCGAAAGACCAGAGCATCGAGGACGAACTGGACGCGGCGCTGGCGGCCCTGGACAGCGGCCCGCTGCCGACCAGCACGCTACCGGAGCCGCAGCCGTCGCCCGAGCAGGCGACGG
>NZ_AVOF01000020.1:0-500 GCF_000465935.2 Pseudomonas sp. EGD-AK9 | reverse complement strand
CCAGCTGCGTTTGCCGTCAGCTTGCTGTTGATTTATGGGTATTATCAATTCGTCTGGAAAAAGAAACAAATCACACGTCTCATCCAATAGCCTCCGAATCACACCGTTCATAAGTTTGAACGGTGTTTTTTTATTTGATAGAGGAAAATATAAAATGGAGGAAATATGGTACAGTACATTGAATTCTTATACTAGCAATGAATCAAGGAGAGGTTGAGTAAACATGGCAAACTTTATTGAGAAAATCACGTATTTGGGAACGCCGGCCATCAAAGCGGGCAACGAACATCTAGAAATGATTGTTGTCCCTGAGTGGGGGAGCAACGTCATTTCTCTCGTGGACAAAACAACAAATGTCCAGCTTTTGCGTGAACCGGAAACAGCAGAAAGTTTTCACGACACACCAACATTGTATGGCATTCCAATCCTGTTCCCGCCTAACCGCATAAGTGACGGTACATTCAGTTTCCGGGGCAGAACGTATCATTTTGATATCAACG
>NZ_AVOF01000019.1:0-500 GCF_000465935.2 Pseudomonas sp. EGD-AK9 | reverse complement strand
TTTTGGAGTATGTCGTGCTGCGGTATTCGATTTTTGGGCGGGCACATTCTCGCCCTGAGGTATATCTCAGAAGTGCTGAGCAAAAATCGGAGTTACATGTGGTGTATTCTAATTGTTATAGAAAATGATTTACATACGGGAGTTTTCAAGATATCTCCCAAAAATCATTTCTTCTTTAATCCGGGTATTCAGCAGGATATCCAGCTCTTGGCTGCATTGAATCGTTTCTTTTGAATTCATGCCGTATTTTTGTGCGGTTTCAATTAGTGTGATCCTCATTTCTTCAATTTTACTGTTCATTACGCTATCTCCAATTCTAGATTTTATTTTGATATAAATACAGGATATCGTTAGTATAACCTATTTTGGCTCAAAAGGTTGCCTTTCGTCAATTTGACTAAAAAAGCGACAATTTTTGCTGCGGCCTTTTTTAATGGAGAAAGGACTAAAGTCTTGCTAAGTGTGCTTGCAAAAAGTCCTGCCGTTCCTCAATTTCTCTA
>NZ_AVOF01000018.1:0-502 GCF_000465935.2 Pseudomonas sp. EGD-AK9 | reverse complement strand
TTCATCAAGCACCTGTTTATGCTGATTCGGGTTTTCGTACAGCACGTGGCCGGCTGCGTCCGTTACTCTTGAAATAAAAGTCGGTTCGATTTTCTTTCCGCCATTTGCGAGCATGGCATAGGCGTTGACCATCTCAATCGGACGTACGGGTTCGGTGCCGAGTGCCAGGGACGGCAGTGCTTGAAGATGGGCGGTAATGCCGAATTCCTTTGCCGTCTTTACAAGTTTGTTCGTGCCGAGAAAAAGATGCGTTTTCACAGCGTAAATATTGTCGGAAAGCGCCAGCGCCTGCAGAAGCGTAATCGGCTTGTTGGCGTAGTACCCGTTATAGTTGCTTGGAGAATAGGTTTCTCCCTTTGCATCAATTTGAAACTCGGTTTCTTCGCTTTTCATCAAAGTGACTGGCGTAAATCCGCTCTGAATCGCTTTATAGTACAGCAACGGCTTGATCGTCGAAGCAGGCTGGCGCTTCGCCTGTGTCGTCCGGTCAAACGGGCTTTTT
>NZ_AVOF01000017.1:0-503 GCF_000465935.2 Pseudomonas sp. EGD-AK9 | reverse complement strand
GCGTTTCACCGCCGCCGAACGGGCGGTCGGCGAGCAGCCGCAGGGCCTGGTCGAGTATCGCCAGCGCCTGGCCGCGCAGCCGCCGCGCGGTGTGCGCCTGGAACTGGTCAAGCGTCTGGATGCGGCGGCGCATACCACGGTGCTGGCCAGCCTGCTGCGTTACGAGGTGGGCAAGACCCAGGCGTTGCTGGCGCTGCGCGCGCGCGGCGAGAACCTCGACGAGGCCGAGCTGCAGGCGCAGACCCAGACCCAGGCGGCGGCCATTCGCCAGTCCAGCGCGCAGGCGGTGGAATCCTTCATGCTTTATGCCTACCGGCAGATGCCCAGCGAGCAGTTGGCCGAGTATGCCGCGCTGTACGAGCACGCCAGCGTCAACCGCCTGCTCGCCGCCAGCGTGGCGGCGGTGCCGCAACTGTTCGGCGAACGCCGCGAGCAATTGCGCCAGGCGCGCTAGGCGGAGCAAGCCTCGGCAGCGTCGGGCTGCGCGCTGCGCGCGCCCCGTT
>NZ_AVOF01000016.1:0-504 GCF_000465935.2 Pseudomonas sp. EGD-AK9 | reverse complement strand
AAAAGAAGATAGCCGCATAATGCGATGATAATAAATAGGATCATATTACATACCTCCCAAAAAAAGTTTTGGTACTCTCTATTGTACGGATAAAAAGCCAAAAAGTATTCAAAAAATTCTAAATCAATAAATAACGAGAAACTGTCCCTCTAAAACAGTATAACCTGATGACCTGAAAATAGTCTTGAATCACGCTGTTTGCTCTTGTTGATGATTGGTTCTATAGTTACTATCGACGATAAAATAAATTCCTTTATATAACTTTTAACCTAAGTTTGAGTAATTCTAATTACCTGTTTTTGGGTGCTGTTTTCTTGCTTGTTTGGTTTATACCCTATTTTGCGGAATTGAACACAAAAAACCCAAATTACGGAGCATTTGGGCGGTACGGGTGAATACGGATTGTATTTAGGGGATTTGAATGTTTTATTTGAAGAAGCGTTTGAACATTTTTCTGATTTTTTGAAATGGGCTGGATTTCTTTTGCATGTTAAGAGGCCTGGA
>NZ_AVOF01000015.1:0-503 GCF_000465935.2 Pseudomonas sp. EGD-AK9 | reverse complement strand
GTCGAGCAGGCCCTCCAGCTGGGCGTTTGCCACCAGGCTGTGCCAGGTGCCCGGGCCGACGCCGGGCAGGGCCAGGCCCCCTTTGCCGCCGAGCCAGCCCAGGCGCGCCTGGAACTGCTGGCGGCAGTTCGCGCTGAGGCGCCAGCAGCTCAGCGCGTGGTAGTCGGCCGGATTGGGGGCCTGCACCGGGGCGCGCTGCGGGCTGCGCCAGATCACCCCGTCCAGGCGCGGGATGGTCAGCCCGGCCAGGCGGATGGCCACCTGGTCGCCGGGCCGCACGTCCAGCGTGCGCCAGCCCTGCAGCGAACCCAGGGCGACGCGGCTGATGCGCCGCTCGTCGAGGTCGACCGGCTGCAGGCGCAGGATCGGGGTGATGCGCCCGCTGCGGCCGATGCTGAAGTCCACCGCCTGCACCACCGCCAGCGCCTGGCTCGGCGGGTATTTCCAGGCCACCGCTACAGCCTGCTGAAGGACGAACAGCAGTGGCGCGCCTTCGATCACCA
>NZ_AVOF01000014.1:0-12867 GCF_000465935.2 Pseudomonas sp. EGD-AK9 | reverse complement strand
CGACAGCGCCGCCAGCAGCTCGGCCGACGCCGGGGTCGGCTCGCTGCGCTCGCGCACCTGGCCGAACATGCCGTTGACCGCATCCAGGGCTTCGAGCACCACGTCCATCAGCTCGGCGTCGACGCGTCGCTCACCCTTGCGCAGGATGTCGAAGACGTTCTCGGCGATATGACAGCACTCCACCAGCTCGTTGAGCTGGAGGAATCCCGCCCCGCCCTTGACGGTATGGAAACCGCGGAAAATGGCGTTGAGCAGGTTCATGTCGTCCGGGCGGCTTTCCAGCTCGACCAACTGTTCGGACAACTGTTCGAGGATCTCGCCGGCCTCTACCAGGAAGTCCTGGAGGATTTCTTCATCGGCGCCGAAGCTCATAGGGGGGAACTCCTTAGAATCCTAGACTGGACAGCAGGTCGTCGACATCGTCCTGACTGGAGGCGACGTCATCACGCTTATCGGCATGAATCTGCGGACCTTCACCCCGAGATGGCTCTTTTAATTTTTCCTGTTCGGCGCGCAGCTGCTCATGGTCGTGCTGAATGCCGGCGAAACGGTCGACCTGGCTGGCCATCAGCACCAGTTTGAGCAGGTTGCTTTCCACCTCGGTGACCAGCTGGGTGACGCGTTTGATCACCTGCCCGGTGAGGTCCTGGTAGTCCTGCGCCAGCAGAATGTCGTTGAGATGACCGGACAGCTTGCTGCTGTCGCGCTCGCTGCGGGCGAGGAACAGCTCGATACGCTTGGCCAGCTCACGAAAGCCCTCGGCGCCCATCTCGCGGCGCATGAAGCGGCCCCATTCGGCGCTCAGGCTCTGCGCTTCGTCGCTGAGGTCGTTGACCAGCGGTGCGCTCTGCTCGACCAGGTCCATGGTGCGATTGGCCGCCTTCTCGGTCATAGTGACCACGTAATTCAGGCGCTCGGTGGCATCGGCGATCTGCGACAGCTCCTGGGCATGCGGCATGCGCGGATCGAGCTGGAAGTTGACGATGGCGTTGTGCAGCTCGCGGGTCAGCTTGCCGACCTCGTGGTACAGGCCGCGGTCGCGGACCTTGTTGAGCTCGTTGATCAGTTGTACCGCGGCGCCGAAGTTGCCTTTTTCCAGGCTGTCGACCAACTCGCGGGCGTTGCTTTTCAGGGTCGACTCGAGGTCGCCCAAGATGGAGTCATCGTGTTCCATAGCACCCTCGCGGCCGACATCAGCCGTTGACCCGCTCGAAGATCTTCTCGATCTTTTCCTTCAGCACCTGGGCGGTGAAGGGTTTGACCACATAGCCGTTCACGCCGGCCTGGGCCGCTTCGATGATCTGATCGCGCTTGGCCTCGGCGGTGACCATCAGCACCGGCAGGTGCTTGAGGCGCTCGTCGGCGCGCACCGCACGCAGCAGGTCGATGCCGGTCATGCCGGGCATGTTCCAGTCGGTCACCAGGAAGTCGAAACTGCCGCTCTGCAGCATGGGCAGCGCCGAGGTGCCATCGTCGGCCTCTGCGGTGTTGGTGAAACCCAAATCACGCAAGAGGTTCTTGATGATCCGTCGCATCGTCGAGAAATCGTCAACGATGAGGATTTTCATGTTCTTGTCCAAGTCGACCTCCGTACAGTCCCAAACGTATTGCACACGCAATGACGTCCTTTAATCGTGAAACCGACTCAGCTGGCGCGCCACTCGCCCAGGCGCGCGCGCAGACGCGCGGCGCACTGGCTGTGCAACTGGCTGACGCGCGACTCGCTGACCCCCAGCACTTCGCCGATTTCCTTCAAGTTCAGTTCTTCATCGTAATACAGCGCCAGCACCAGACGTTCGCGCTCCGGCAGACCGGCGATGGCCTCGGCCAATGCCGCCTGGAAGCGTTCGTCTTCGAGGTCCCGCGAAGGTTCGAGGTGGGTGTGCCCGGCGTCCTCGTGCAGCCCGCCGTGCTCGCCGTCCTGCAACAGGTCGTCGAAACTGAACAGGCGGCTGCCCAAAGTGTCGCCAAGGATGCCGTAGTAATCTTCCAGACTCAATTGGAGTTCGGCCGCAACCTCCTGATCTTTAGCGTCGCGCCCGGTTCTCGCTTCCACGACGCGGATCGCGTCGCTGACCATGCGGCTGTTGCGGTGCACCGAACGGGGCGCCCAGTCGCCCTTGCGCACTTCGTCGAGCATGGAGCCGCGGATGCGGATGCCGGCGAAGGTTTCGAAGCTGGCACCCTTGCTGGAGTCGTATTTACGCGAGGCCTCGAGCAGGCCGATCATGCCGGCCTGGATCAGGTCGTCGACCTGCACGCTGGCCGGCAGACGGGCCAGCAGGTGATAGGCGATACGTTTGACCAGAGGCGCATAGCGCTCGATCAACTGGTGCTGCGAATCCTGCGCCTGCGCCTTGTTGTACATACGAAGTCCAGAAGCTGCTGTCATACGGCGCTGTCTGCCGTCGGTTGCTGCACCAGACGTTCGACGAAAAACTCCAGATGGCCGCGGGGGTTGGCCGGCAGCGGCCAGGTATCGACCTTCTGGGCTATCGCCTTGAACGCCAGGGCGCACTTGGATCGTGGGAAGGCTTCGTAGACGGCGCGCTGCTTCTGCACGGCCTTGCGCACGCACTCGTCGTAGGGCACGGCGCCGACGTACTGCAGGGCGACGTCGAGGAAGCGATCGGTCACCTTGGTCAGCTTAGCAAAGAGGTTGCGCCCTTCCTGCGGGCTGTGGGCCATGTTGGCCAGCACGCGGAAGCGGCTGATGCCGTGGTCGCGGTTGAGCAGCTTGATCAGCGCGTAGGCATCGGTGATCGAGGTCGGCTCGTCGCACACCACCACCAGGATCTCCTGGGCGGCGCGGACGAAGCTGACCACCGCATCGCCGATGCCAGCGGCGGTGTCGATCACCAGCACGTCGAGATTCTCGCTGATCTCGCTGAACGCCTGGATCAGCCCCGCGTGCTGCATCGGCGAGAGGTTGACCATACTCTGCGTGCCGGACGCCGCCGGCACGATGCGGATGCCGCCCGGCCCCTGCAGCAGCACGTCGCGCAGGTCGCACTCGCCGCTGATCACATCGGCCAGGGTGCGCTTGGGCGCCAGCCCCAGCAGAACGTCGACGTTGGCCAGGCCGAGGTCGGCGTCCATCAGCATCACCCGCCGACCGAGATCGGCCAGGGCCATGGACAGATTCACCGACACATTGGTCTTGCCGACGCCACCCTTGCCGCCGGTCACCGCGATCACCTGTACGGGATGCATACCCATGTTTTCTACACACCTTGTCTAACTTCGACTTGGCCATCCGGCCGTTCACTCCGGCGACGGTGTCGCCCGAGGGTGCAACATTCTCTTCTCGCTGCCTCAGCCGGCGCGTCGCGCCGGGCTCTGGTAGAGCCCGGCGAACAGCTGCGCCATGGCGTCCTCGCTCGGCTCCTCGGCGGCCTGCAGGCCCACCGCGCGGCTGACCAGCTGGTGGCTGCGCGGCACCTGCAGATCGTCCGGAATCCGCGGGCCGTCGGCGACATAGGCTACCGGCAGATGCTGGCTTATAGCCAGACCTAAAGCCTCGCCCAGGCTGGCGGCTTCGTCCAGCTTGGTCAGTATGCAGCCTGCCAGGCCGCAGCGCTTGTAACTATGGTAGGCGGCCTTGAGCACTTGGCTCTGGCTGGTGGCCGCCAGTACCAGGTAATTCTTCGCCTGCAGGCCGCGCGCCGCCAGGCTCTCCAGCTGCAGGCGCAGCGCCGGGTCGTTGCCCGGCAGACCTGCGGTGTCGATCAGCACCACGCGTTTCTTCGCCAGTGGCGCCAGGGCCTGCAGCAGCGACTGGCCGGGGTCGACCTGGGTCACCGACACGCCGAGGATGCGGCCCAGGGTCTTGAGCTGCTCCTGCGCGCCGATGCGATAGCTGTCCATGCTCACCAGGGCGACCTGCTGCGCGCCGTGCTTAAGCACGTAACGGGCCGCCAGCTTGGCCAGGGTGGTGGTCTTGCCCATGCCGGCGGGGCCGACCAGGGCGATCACCCCACCCTCTTCCAGCGGCTCGATTTTCGGCGTCTTGATCGCGTGGGCCAGGTAGGCCAGCAGCATGCGCCAGGCCTGGCGCGGCTCGGCGACGTCGGCGACCTTGTTCAGCAGCGCCTGCGACAGCTCGGCAGACAGGCCCATGCGCTGCAGCCGGCGCCAGAGGTTGGCCTGTTGCGGGCGGCGGGTCTGCAGCTGGCCCCAGGCGATGGAGCCGAGCTGCATTTCGATCAGTTCGCGCAGGCCGTGCAGTTCGAAGCGCATGGCGTCCAGCGCGCGCGGATCGACCGCAGGCTGCACCGGTGCAGGCTCGGCCGGGCGCTGTGGCTTGACCGGGGTGGCCGGCAATTCCGGCGCCACCAGCGACTCGTTGGCGAACAGCTGGCGATCCTTGCCGGCGTCCTGCTCGGCACGGGTGGCCAGTTCGGCCTGGGCGCTGGCGATGCGCGCTTGGGTCTTGCGCAGCTCGGCTTCCAGGGCCGGGTTCGGCCGTACCGGCGCCGGCGTCACCTGGTAATCCAGCGCGGCGGTCAGCTCGACGCCGCCGGCCACCCGGCGATTGCCGATGATCGCGGCATCGGCGCCCAGCTCGTCTCGCACCAGTTTCATGGCGGCCCGCATATCGGCGGCGAAGAAGCGTTTGACCTGCATGACCCTTTACCTCAGTTCTGGCCCACAGTGGCGACTATGGTGACCTGCTTGTTGTCCGGAATTTCCTGGTAGGCCAGCACGTGCATGCTGGAGACCGCCAACCGCGCAAAGCGCGACAACATCGCCCGAATCGGCCCGGCCACCAGCAGGATCACCGGCTTGCCGAGCATTTCCTGGCGCTGCGCTGCTTCCACCAGGGAACGCTGCAGCTTCTCGGCCATGCCCGGTTCGAGGAGGATGCCATCCTCGCTGCCCTGACCGGCCTTCTGCAGGCTATTGAGCAATATCTGTTCCAACCTGGGCTCGAGGGTGATCACAGGCAGCTCCGGCTCTAGTCCCACGATGCTTTGCACGATGGCGCGGGCCAGCGACACACGAACGGCGGCGACCATCGCGGCGGGATCTTGACTCTTCGGCGCGACGTTGGCGATCGCCTCGGCGATGGTGCGGATGTCGCGCACTGGTACCTGCTCCTGCAGCAGCGCCTGCAGCACCTTGAGCAGGGTCGACAGCGACACCAGCCCCGGCACCAGTTCCTCGGCCAGCTTCGGCGAGCTCTTGGCCAGCAGCTGCATGAGCTGCTGCACTTCCTCGTGTCCCAGCAGCTCGTGGGCGTGCTTATGCAGGATCTGGTTGAGGTGGGTGGCGACCACGGTGCTGGCGTCGACCACGGTATAGCCCAGCGACTGCGCCTGGTCGCGCTGGCTGGGGTCGATCCACACCGCCTCCAGGCCGAACGCCGGATCCTTGGCGGCGATGCCGTTGAGCGGGCCGAACACCTGGCCGGGGTTGATCGCCAGCTCGCGGTCCGGGTAGACCTCGGCCTCGGCCACGCTGACGCCCATCAGGGTCAAGCGGTAGGCGTTGGGCGCCAGGTCGAGGTTGTCGCGGATATGCACCGAGGGCATGAGAAAGCCCATCTCCTGCGAGAGCTTCTTGCGCACCCCCTTGATCCGCGCCAGCAGCTGCCCCCCCTGGTTGCGATCGACCAGCGGAATCAGCCGGTAACCCACCTCCAGGCCGACCATGTCCACCGGGGTAACGTCGTCCCAGCCCAGTTCCTTGACCTCCTGCGCCTTCTGCGCCGGCAGCAGCTCCTGCTGGCGCTGCACTTCCCTGACCTCCTCTTCCTTGGTCTTGCGCTGCTTGTTGGCGATCCAGTAGGCGGCGCCGGCGGCCACCAGGCCCAGGCTGATAAAGGAGAAATGCGGCATGCCGGGCACCAGGCCCATGGCGATCATGATCGCCGCCGCCACCGCCAGCGCGCGCGGCGAAGCGAACATCTGCCGGTTGACCTGGGCGCCCATGTCCTCGGAGGTGGACACCCGGGTCACCATCACCGCGGCGGCGGTGGACAGCAGCAGGGAGGGAATCTGCGCCACCAGGCCGTCGCCGATGGTCAGCAGGGTGTAGACCTTGCCCGCCTCGGCGAACGGCAGGCCGTGCTGCAGCACGCCGATGGCGATACCGCCGATCAGGTTGATGAACAGAATCAGCAGGCCGGCGATGGCGTCGCCGCGGACGAACTTGCTGGCACCGTCCATCGAGCCGTAGAAATCGGCCTCCTGGGCCACCTCGCTGCGGCGCTTCTTGGCCTCGGCCTGATCGATCAGGCCGGCGTTGAGGTCGGCGTCGATGGCCATCTGCTTGCCGGGCATGGCGTCCAGGGTGAAACGCGCGCTGACCTCGGAGATACGCCCGGCGCCCTTGGTGACCACCACGAAGTTGATGATCATCAGGATGGCGAACACCACGATACCGACCACGTAGTTGCCGCCGATCACCACCTCGCCGAAGGCCTGGATCACCTGCCCCGCCGCGCCGTGGCCCTCGTGGCCGTTGAGCAGCACCACGCGGGTCGAGGCGACGTTCAGCGCCAGGCGCAGCAGGGTGGCCGCCAGCAGGATGGTGGGGAAGACGGCGAAATCCAGCGGTCGCAGGGCGTAGATGCTGACCAGCAAGACGACGATGGACAGGGCGATGCTGAAGGTGAACAGCACGTCGAGCAGAAAGGGCGGGATCGGCAGCATGACCATGCCGAGCATGACCAGCAGCAGCAGCGGGATACCCAGGTTGCCGTGGCGCAGACCCGCCAGGTTGCTGCGTACCTCTCCAATGATTTGTGCGCGATCTACTGCCACGTCCCTACCCCAGCCGATTCAATCTTTTGACGCGAAACTGCGCCCTGCTGGGGTAATGGCAAGAAGCGTTCCAGAAAGGCAGCGGCAAGCTACAAGCACGTAGCACGTAGGTTGGGTTGAGGAGCGTAGCGACGAAGCCCAACGCGCCCCGACCGCCAACTCTGCTCGGGTTGGGCTTCGCTGCGCTCAGCCCAACCTACCGATCCTTGGCGCGCACGGCGCACCCTACGAGCACGTAGGTTGGGTTGAGGAGCGCAGCGACGAAGCCCAACGCTTCCCGCCCACCAATTCTGCTTCTGTTGGGCTTCGCTGCGTTCAGCCCAACCAGGGTTCCACCCGCTTTATTCGTCGCGGCGCAGGTCCGGCGGGATCGGCAGATCGGGCAGCGGCCCCGGGCGCTTGCCCTTGCCGGCCTGGTACTGGCGCAGCTGGTAGACGTAGGCCAGCACCTGGGCCACCGCCAGGTACAGGCCAGCGGGAATTTCCTGCTCCAGCTCGGTGGAGTAGTACACCGCCCGCGCCAGCGCCGGCGACTCCAGCAGCATGACCCGGTGCTCCTGGGCGATCTCGCGGATCTTCAGCGCCAGGAAGTCGCCGCCCTTGGCCAGCAGCACCGGCGCGCCGCCCTTGTCCGGGTCGTATTTCAGCGCCACGGCGAAGTGGGTCGGGTTGGTGATCACCACGTCGGCCTGCGGCACCGCCTGCATCATGCGCCGCTCGGCCATCTCGCGCTGCAGCTGGCGGATGCGCCCCTTGACCTCGGGCTTGCCCTCGGTGTCCTTGTATTCGTCGCGCACCTCCTGCTTGGTCATCTTCAGCTTCTGCTTGTGACTCCACAGCTGGAACGGCACATCCACCGCGGCGATCAGGATCAGCCCGCAGGACAGCCACAGCGCGCTCCAGCCGACGACCTTGAGGCTGTGCAGGATGGCCGGCTCGAGCGGCTCGTTGGCGATGGCCAGCAGGTCGTCCTGATCCACCGCCAGCACCACCAGCGCCACCGCCAGGATCACCAGGAACTTGGCCAGCGCCTTGACCAGCTCCACCAGCGCCTGCACCGAGAACATCCGCTTGAGCCCGGCCAGCGGGTTCATCCGGCTGGCCTTGGGCTGCAACGCCTCGGCGGAGAACAGCCAGCCGCCGAGGGCGATGGGGCCGATCACCGAGGCGATCAGCAGGGCGATGAAGAACGGCTGCAAGGCCAGCAGCGCATGCTTGCCCGAGGCCAGCAGGTACTGCGCCATGCTGCCTTCGCTCATCAGCACCTCGCGCGGCAGGCTGAAGTTGCCGCGCATCAGGTCGAGCATCACGTTGCCCATGTAGGCGCCGAAGACGATCAGCGCCACGGTGCCGGTGAGGGTCACCGCCAGGGTGTTGAGCTCCTTGGAGCGGGCGATCTGGCCCTTCTTGCGCGACTCTTCGAGCCGCTTACTGGTGGGTTCCTCGCTTTTGTCGGCGCCGCTTTCGCTCTCGGCCATGGCCTCTCCTCAACGCACCTGGGCGAATTCGCCCAGCTGCTGCAGGGCCTCGCTGGCCAGCGCCTGGAACAGGCTGCCGAAATCGGACAGGCCGACCCAGAAGATCACCAGGCCCAGGGCCAGGGTCAGCGGAAAGCCGATGGAAAAGATGTTCAGCTGCGGCGCGGCGCGGGTCATAACGCCGAAGGCCAGGTTGATGATCAACAGCGCGGTGACCACCGGCAGGGTCAGCAGCAGGCCGGCGCCGATCACCCAGCCGAGCTTGCCGGCCAGCTCCCAGTAGTGATTGACCATCAAGCCCTGCCCCGACGGCAGGGTGACGAAACTTTCCGCCAGGATCTCCAGCACCACCAGGTGGCCATTGATCGCCAGAAACAGCAGGGTCACCAGCATCAGCATGAACTGGCCGAGCACCGGCACCGAGACGCCGTTGGTCGGGTCGACCATGGAGGCGAAGCCCAGGCCCATCTGCATGGCGATGATCTGCCCGGCCACGGCGAACAGGTGGAAGAACAGCTGCAGGACGAAGCCGAACATGGCGCCGATCAGCACCTGCTCGGCGATCAGCAGAATGCTGCGCAGGCTCAGCGCATCGACCTGCGGCAACGGCGGCAGGGTCGGCACCAGCAGCACGCTGACCGCCAGGGCCAGGTACAGGCGCACGCGCATCGGCACCAGCTGGGTGCCGATGATCGGCATGACCATGAACATGGCGGCGATGCGAAACAGCGGCAGGAGGAACTGGCCGACCCAGCCGCCGATCTGTTCGTTGCTCAGCTCCAGCATCGTCCGGCTATCCGATCAGGTAGGGAATGTTCTGAATCAGGGTCTGGGTGTACTCCATCAGCTGGCGTACCAGCCAGGGCCCGGCCCAGATCAGGGTCAGCAGCATCACGATCAGACGCGGCAGGAAGCTCAGGGTCTGTTCGTTGATCTGCGTGGCGGCCTGGAACATCGCCACGATCAGGCCGACCACCAGGCTCGGCACCACCGCCAGACCGACGATCAGCACGATCAGCCAGAGCGCTTCGCGAAACAGGTCTACCGCGATCTCGGGAGTCATCAGAGCCTCGCTACAGGGTGCCGAAACTGGCCGCCAGGGTGCCCATGATCAGCGCCCAGCCGTCGACCAGGACGAACAGCATGATCTTGAACGGCAGCGAGATGATCAAAGGCGACAGCATCATCATGCCCATGGCCATGAGGATACTGGCCACCACCATGTCGATGATCAAAAACGGGATGAAGATCATGAAGCCGATCTGGAATGCGGTCTTCAGCTCGGAGGTGACGAAGGCCGGCACCAGGATGGTCAGCGGCACGTCCTCGACGCCATTGAGGTCGGTGCGCTTGGACAGGCGCACGAACAGCTCCAGGTCGCTCTCGCGGGTCTGCGCCAGCATGAAGTCGCGGATCGGCCCCTCGGCCCGGGTCAGCGCCTCCTGGGCGACGATCTCCTCGTTGAGGTAGGGCTGTAGCGCGTCGCGGTTAATCCGGTCGAATACCGGCGCCATGATGAACAGGGTGAGAAACAGCGCCAGGCCGACCAGGATCTGGTTCGATGGCGTCTGCTGCAGACCCAGCGCCTGGCGCAAGATGGAGAACACGATGATGATGCGGGTGAAGCTGGTCATCAGCATGACGAACGCCGGGATGAAGCTCAGCGCGGTCATGATCAGCAGGATCTGCAGGCTGACCGAATACTCCTGCTGGCCTTCGGCGTCGGTGGACAGGGTGATGGCCGGGATCGACAGCGGGTTGCCGCCCTGCTGGATCAGCGAACTGCCGAGCGGCGGATCTTCGGCGTAGGCCAACGAGGCGCCCAGGCTCAGCAGCAGCACCAGCAACAAACGCAACATCAGGATTTGTCCTTCTGATCCTTGCCCAGCAGCTCCATCAGGCGCTGGGCGAACTCCGGCGTGGCCGGCTCGGCGTCGGCCAGGTGCACCGGCTCCTTGAGCACGTGCAACGGGGTGATGCGCCCG
Organism: Pseudomonas sp. EGD-AK9; assembly: GCF_000465935.2. Classification (NCBI taxonomy): domain Bacteria; kingdom Pseudomonadati; phylum Pseudomonadota; class Gammaproteobacteria; order Pseudomonadales; family Pseudomonadaceae; genus Pseudomonas; species Pseudomonas sp. EGD-AK9. Next base: position 2,637 of record NZ_AVOF01000014.1, on the reverse strand, counting down.
GCGGACAGGCCGAGCAGGATCTGCTCGTTGCCCACCTGCACCAGCACCAGGCGGTCGCGCGGACCGAGCGACTGGCTGGCCAGCAGCTTGATCACCTGGCCGCCGCGCGGCGCCAGTTGCTGCACCCGGCGCAGCAGCCAGGCGAGCAGGAAGATCAGGCCGATCACCAGCAGCAGGCCGAGCAGCAACTGGCCGAGCTGGCCGGCCATATCGCTGCCGGCCAGCGGCGTCGTCGCCTGGCCGGCGGGCTCGGCGGCCAGGGCAGCCATGGGCAGGGCCAACGGCAGGACGAGGAATCGATTCATGGTCAGCGCAGCTTCTTGATGCGTTCGCTGGGGCTGATCACGTCGGTCAGGCGGATGCCGAACTTCTCGTTGACCACCACCACCTCGCCGTGGGCGATCAGGGTGCCGTTGACCAGCACGTCGAGCGGCTCGCCGGCCAGGCGGTCGAGCTCGATCACCGAGCCCTGATTGAGCTGCAGCAGGTTGCGGATGGTGATGTCGGTATTGCCCACTTCCATGGAGATCGACACCGGAATATCCAGGATCACGTCCAGGTTGGGCCCTTCCAGACCGACCGGCAGATTGCTGGAGGGCGGCGCGCTGCCGAATTCCTCCATTGGCGCGCGCGGCGCCGCAGGCTGAGCGGCGCCCTGCGCCGCCAGCATGGCGTCGATGTCGTCCTGACCGGCATCGCCGGCCTCGGCCAGCGCCGCGGCCCACTCGTCGGCCAGCGCCTGCTCCTCGGGGCTGGTGTTCTCTTCAGTTGCCATCGTCTTTCCTCGCCTGGCTCAATGGGGTTGCCAGCGCCGTCAGCGCTGACGTTCGATCGGCTCGAGCACCTGCAGGGCCAGATTGCCCTTGTGTGCGCCGAGCTTGACCTTGAAAGTCGGCACGCCGTTGGCGCGCATGATCACGTTGTCCGGCAGCTCCACCGGGATCACGTCGCCCGGCTGCATGTGCAGGATGTCGCGCAGCTTGAGCTGGCGCCGCGCCACGGTGGCGGCCAGCGGCACGCTGACGTCGAGGATGTCCTCGCGCAGGGCCTTGATCCAGCGCTCGTCCTGGTCGTCGACGTCGGACTGGAAGCCGGCGTCGAGCATCTCGCGGATCGGCTCGATCATCGAATAGGGCATGGTGATGTGCAGGTCGCCGCCGCCGCCGTCCAGCTCGATATGGAAGGTGGACACCACGATGACTTCGCTCGGGCTGACGATATTGGCCAGCGCCGGGTTGACCTCCGAGTTGACGTACTCGAAGTTGATGTCCATCACCGCGTGCCAGGCCTCGCGCAGGTCGACGAAGGCCTGGTCGAGCACCATGCGCACCACGCGCAGCTCGGTGGGGGTGAACTCGCGGCCCTCGATCTTGGCGTGACGGCCGTCGCCGCCGAAGAAGTTGTCCACCAGCTTGAACACCAGCTTGGCGTCGAGGATGAACAGCCCGGTGCCGCGCAGTGGCTTCATCTTCACCAGGTTGAGGCTGGTGGGCACGTACAGCGAATGCACGTACTCGCCGAACTTCATCACCTGCACGCCACCGACCGCCACGTCCGCCGAGCGGCGCAGCAGGTTGAACATGCTGATGCGGGTGTAGCGGGCGAAGCGTTCGTTGATCATCTCCAGGGTCGGCATGCGTCCGCGGACGATGCGATCCTGGCTGGTCAGGTCGTATTGCTTGACGCTGCCCGGTTCGGCGGCGTCCTCGGTATCGACCAGGCCGTCGTCGACGCCGTGCAGCAGCGCGTCGATCTCGTCCTGGGACAGCAAGTCTTGCACGGCCATGTTCGCTCCCGGCTACTGCAATACGAAGTTGGTGAACAGCACCTGCTCGACCACGGTGCCGCCGGTTTCCTGCTGGGCCAGTTCCTGCACGCTGGCCAGCGCCTGCTGCAACAACATCTCCTTGCCCAGTGCGCTCTGCAGGGCGGCGAAATCCTGGCCGGCGAGCAGCATCACCAGGCGGTTGCGCAGCACCGGCATGTGCACCTTGAGCTTGTCCAGGCCGGCGGCGTCGCGGCTCATCAGGGCCATGCTGACCTGCAGGTAGCGGGTACGTCCCTGGTAGTTGAAATTGACCACGAAGGCCGGCATCAGCTCCTGGTACAGCGCCGCCTGGCGCACCGGCGCCGCGCTGGCGGACGCCGCCGCGGGTTCGGCATCCGCGGCCTTGTCGCCCTTGCTGAGGACGAACCAGGTGCCACCGATGGACAGGCCAACGGCCAGCAACAGGGCCAGCACTATCAATACGATGAGCTTCAGCTTGCCCTTGCCGGCCCCCTGGTCGTCGCCGGTCACCGTGTCTTTCTTAGCCATGCCAATAATCCGTCACTGTCGGAGTTCTTTCCGCTTTCAGGGGGTTGAGAGCAAGTGTTATGCCAGCCTAGCGGCTCGCTTGTCTAACTCTGGGCTGCGGATTTAACAGCGGTGCGCGCCGGCTGTCATCCAAAATGCATTCGCCCGGGAGGCCGGCAGGCCGCCCGGGCGAATGCGAGGCTGGCGAAACAGGCCCGGCGACCGGACTCAGGCGTAGTAATCCACCAGGCCCAGGCCTGCGCTCGAACGCTCGCTGCGCAGCTCCTGCGCAGCGCTCGGCAACGACTCGTCCGAGGCCAGCCGGTCGTCGCCGCCGCTGG
>NZ_AVOF01000013.1:0-505 GCF_000465935.2 Pseudomonas sp. EGD-AK9 | reverse complement strand
CAGCCGCGCACGCGCCGCCAGCACCAGACCATAGGCGGCGGCGATGCCGATGGCCGGCGCACCGCGCACCACCATGCCGGTGATCGCCTCGGCCACCGCTGCCGCCGAATCGAAGCGCAGCCAGGTCTGGCGCTGCGGCAACCGACGCTGATCGAGCAGGTACAGGGCGCCGTCGCGCCAGTCGATAGCCTGAACCTTCTCCGCCGCCAGCAATTGCTCGCGCATCGCACACCTCGCCCTTCGCCGCCAAAAAATCGCGGATTATACGCAGACAAGCAGCTGCCGACCGAAGAATCCAGCCGCGCCGGCCTTCGACTTCAAGCGCCGGATGTTCCTCTATACACTGGCGACCTTCACACGCAACCTTCACGCCAAGCGGACCGCCGACCATGCCCGACGCCCCTCTCGACCTGCTGCTCCTGCCCACCTGGCTGGTGCCCGTGGAGCCGGCCGGCGTGGTGCTGCGCGAGCATGCCCTGGGCATCCGCGACGGCCGCATCGTCCT
>NZ_AVOF01000012.1:0-505 GCF_000465935.2 Pseudomonas sp. EGD-AK9 | reverse complement strand
TTTATCTCCCGCTGCCTGGATAGTCTGGTTCAACAAACCATGCCGAATAATGAGTACGAAATTATTTGTGTAGATGATTGTTCTCAGGATGGCACGGTTTCAATATTAAAAAAGTACAGTGAACAGTATTCTAATATAACGGTTATAGAACGAGAAAAAAACTCGGGAGGGCCGGGAGAGCCGCGAAACCAGGCGATACGTGCTGCGAACGGTGAATACATTTTTTTTATTGATTCCGATGATTATGTAGGAATCGAAGCGTTTGAGAGAATGTATCAATTTGCAAAACAGCATGATTCAGATATTGTGCTTGGGAAAATGGTCGGTGTAAACGGCAGATCGGTCCCGCAAGCTATTTTTAAGGAAACGAAACCTGAGGCGGATCTTGTAAAATCTCCGCTTGTTTACTCAATAGGACCGACAAAACTTTTTAAAGTTTCACTGCTTAGAATGCATGACATATATTTCCCCTCTAATATACAGGCTACGGAGGATCAGGTATTTG
>NZ_AVOF01000011.1:0-505 GCF_000465935.2 Pseudomonas sp. EGD-AK9 | reverse complement strand
AAGGGGCATTCGATCAAAAGAGGAGACATGATTTTTATAGGCATTGGATCGGCCAATCGCGACCCGAATTTTTTTGAGAACCCCGAAATATTAAATATAAATCTGTCGCCTAACAGACATATTTCTTTCGGTTTTGGCATTCATTTCTGCTTAGGAGCGCCTCTTGCCAGGCTGGAAGGCCACATTGCATTTAACGCCCTTCTGAAGAGATTTCCTGATATTGAACTTGCGGTTGCACCTGATGACATTCAATGGAGAAAAAATGTCTTTTTAAGAGGATTAGAAAGTCTCCCTGTTTCACTTTCAAAATAACATTCAAAACGCCCCCTTTTAAAAGAGGGGGCGTTTGTGTTTTCTCAGCGCTTCACCAATTCATCTGTTTCTTTTTCTTCCCTCGCTTCATGTTTCTTTCGGAAAGCCTTAAGGAAATTCGCATTCACTACTCCCCTGTTTGAATAAAGCTTTTCACAAAATTCTAACATGGCTGTTGACGCTTTCGGTTCGG
>NZ_AVOF01000010.1:0-506 GCF_000465935.2 Pseudomonas sp. EGD-AK9 | reverse complement strand
TCCTGATAATTTCATCTTGAATAATGTCTAGGAACTCAAAACCCATAGCTTCAAGCCACTCCTCGTATTTCCCTTTCAATTCTCCACGAGAAGCACGGTTTAATGACTGAATGAACTGATCAAGACCTTTGATCTTCACAGATATTCAACCTCCCGTACTGCTGTAACTTCCCAATGATGCTTCCTGATTTTGCGGGGCTTCTGTAATTTATAAGCCGTACTATCCCAGACCACCCTGTCATTAACTCGAATATCAACAGTAGCAGGGAAATGAACAAGGAATGATTGATAAATAGCTACATTCGGTTCCTGTTGGATAATGGACTGACTCTTTTCTGTAAAATAACACGGCTGATTTTCTATGTCCGGCTCATCAGGGTACGAAAAAACCGGTTGAACATCTTCAACCGGCACCCCGAATTTTTGCTTTCTATTTTCTTTTTTCTCCTGCAGATGGTAAATGTCACATCTGTGAGTCAATAAGGATTGATAACTCATATTGATCT